>NZ_RCBY01000699.1 GCF_003838195.1 Okeania hirsuta | reverse complement strand
AGCTTTAGATGCTGCTTTGCGGAAAGCTTTAGAAAATTTTTATCCAGCGATCGCTAATTTTTATTTGACTGATTATAAAGTGAGAATTTTGGATGGTGGTGCAGGTACTTCTGCTAAAACTAGGGTGTTAATTGAGTCTAGTAATGGTCAGCAACGGTGGACGACTCTTGGGGTTTCTTTTAATATTTTGGATGCTTCTTATCAGGCGGTTGTTGAAAGTTTAGAGTATGGTTTGATGTTGGAAAGTCAATCTCAAGAAACTGCATTAGGTGTGGTTTTGTAGTAGCAGAAGGAAGAGGGAAGAGGGAAGAAGGAAGAGGAAAGAGGGAATAAGGAAAAATCTTACTTTGTCTGAGTTTTAAGCTTTTGACCTGTCCTAACCTTTCCTTCGACTGCTATAACTCAGACCTACCACCTAAATAAGTGCGTGTTCCTGCAAAACCTCCAAAGGTACTACTTCTAATGCTTTTTGATGAGTTCCTGACAAAACTACTGGTGGTGCAACTCCAGAATCTAGAGCTTCTTTCCAACGAGACGCACACAAACACCAGCGATCGC
>NZ_RCBY01000698.1 GCF_003838195.1 Okeania hirsuta | reverse complement strand
TGCTCCGGTACTTTTAGAGGTTGCTCGTTACTGTCAATGTCAGCTCAGAATTGAATATCCTTTGAGTGTGAATGAAAGGTTAAAGGGTAATCTTGATTACTTGCTACAATCTAATTCTCAACTGTTAGTAATTGAAGCAAAACATGAGGATATGACGCGGGGTTTTACGCAGTTAGCTGTGGAGTTAATTGCATTATCTGAATGGGAACCGGAGCAGGATTTAATTTTTGGTTGTGTGACTATGGGGGAACTTTGGATATTTGGTATTTTGGATAAAAAGCAACGTTTAATTCAGCAAAATATTGATTCTTTGAGAGTTCCTGGGGATGTGGAGGCTTTGGTTGATGTGCTTGTGGGGATTCTGGAAGGCTAAAACTACACACCTAAACAAGAAATCTGTCATTGCGAGCGGCAGCGTTTGCGTAGCATTCCGTCAGGAAAGCAATCTCCTCAACCTCTGAGATTGCTTCCTTCCACTCCGTTCCAGTCGCAATGACTATAATAACAAATTATCCAGATTTGATATAAGTCTTATTCTATTAATTTTATAACCTATTTGC
>NZ_RCBY01000697.1 GCF_003838195.1 Okeania hirsuta | reverse complement strand
CGCCCGTTTCGATAAAGGAGAAAATATTGAAGAAGGCCTCCTGCAAGCTTAAATTACCTTGCGGAATAATCTCTCCATTATTATCTCTTCGTTGGATCACACTGTTCAATAAAGTATGGCCCAATCGGAAAGCAGCAGCCGTAAACACATTGGCTAGCTGTGGATTGATATCATTCTGGTAGCCTTGGTATTCTGTAAGCTCTACACCCATGGCTGGCAACCATTCGTCGTATACAATAGATTGGATCAAGCAAACCACCTTACATGATGTGATCATGAATAACACAGGTATCAGCCTAATGCAGGATAATGTCTTTTTGGCTATGCCGCATAGCGAGATCTGTGCCAACATGACCGCTGACGTCGAGGGTGTTGTGACCACAGAATCCGGTACCCCTATAGTCAACCGTGGATCTATCTCTCAAGTTATTGGATGAAGATGCTTTTGATTTTACCACTAGCCTGGAGGGGGATTATTATTTCACAGATTTGTACTCATGTCAAGTAGATGAATTGGGATTGGAGAAAAATGACGTCATAACGAATGGTGTGACTACTGTAGAT
>NZ_RCBY01000696.1 GCF_003838195.1 Okeania hirsuta | reverse complement strand
TTCCCTACTCCCGATTTCCTAAAGATATTTTTGCCCGCAACTGAAATAGAATTGCTATAGATTAATAAAACTGATAAAAACTATTTTTATTTTGTTATAGCAGTCGAAGCAAAGGGCGCGGACATATCAAAAGCTGAAAACTCAGACAACGCAATATTTTTCCTTCTTCCTTCTTTCTTTTTCCTTCTTTCTTCTGCTATAAAATACAAAAGTTGAAACTGAATTTGTAATCAAAATGAATAGTACTGAAAAGGCAAAAAAATACCAAAACAAAATTCAGCGAGTGGGTGTCATTGGTGGAGGTCAGTTGGCATGGATGATGGCGGATGCTGCTAAAAAATTGGGAGTAGGGAATAGAAAAGAACAAAAACAACTGTACCTCAGTAACTTGGGAAACGCTACATACAAAATAGGAAGCTATAAAACATTACAAATTAATTTCGTAAGTTGAACAATAATTTTCAAGAAACTTTTAGATAACTTTTACTCTTTTTTACCTAATAGTTAATAACTGATTCCCACTAGCTTCAAGTTTTAAATTTTAAATTTTAGATAATTTTTACT
>NZ_RCBY01000695.1 GCF_003838195.1 Okeania hirsuta | reverse complement strand
TGGCTATCTCCAGTTTTTTATTCACCTCTTCCAGCATCTTGTTGCGTTCAATGAGCTGGAGTTCCATGAGCTGATCCAGTGCTTTCCCTTGTACTAGTTTACCCTGCTCTAAAACAAAGTCGGTAATATCTTCGATAAGCGCCAAGGATTCCAATGACTTTTCCATGTACATTAAATAAGGGAATTTTGCTCGTTCTAAGCCAACGAGTAGAACCATCGTTTATGGTTTGAGGCTCTTCATAATTGATTTGTGCCTTCCCGGAATCCATTACTGCTTTATCAATCTTCCTAAAGAACAGAGATTGCTCTCTGCTCCAGGCCATATCAAAATCTGTTTTGCCAATTAGATCTTCTGGATATTTAAAACCAGCTGAAGTAGCAAAATTTTGATTACATCCCATATACACGGAGTCTCTATCTTTCCAGAAGACATAGGAAGGGATATTATTCAACACCAGTTGAAGGAGTTTTTCACGCTGCAGGAGTTCCGCTTTCATTAGTTTCGACACATGTTCATTAGAGGTAACTACGGAACTATTAAGTTAAGGTTTTCTCAGCCGGTGTA
>NZ_RCBY01000694.1 GCF_003838195.1 Okeania hirsuta | reverse complement strand
AAAGTTAATCGCTAGAATGAAACCGGAACAAGTTTGGAGCTATAGCACGAGCAACCACCATCGCCAAATCTAGACCCAAATGTAAAGCTGTTCCCACTGCTGCCAACATATTAGATAAATTATACTGTCCTACCAGTGGCAAACTAAAAGGAATTTCACCTTGGGGAGTATGCAGAATTCCTTTAACTCCGGTGGGTTGATATTCCAAGTCTGAAGCCCAAAAATCGGCGGAAGTGTTGCTCGTGCTATAGCTCCAAACTTGTTCCGGTTTCATTCTAGCGGTAAAAAGTTAATCGCTAGAATGAAACCGGAACAAGTTTGGAGCTATAGCACGAGCAACCACCATCGCCAAATCTAGACCCAAATGTAAAGCTGTTCCCACTGCTGCCAACATATTAGATAAATTATACTGTCCTACCAGTGGCAAACTAAAAGGAATTTCACCTTGGGGAGTATGCAGAATTCCTTTAACTCCGGTGGGTTGATATTCCAAGTCTGAAGCCCAAAAATCGGCGGAAGTGTTGCTCGTGCTATAGCTCCAAACTTGTTCCGGTTTCATTCTAGCG
>NZ_RCBY01000693.1 GCF_003838195.1 Okeania hirsuta | reverse complement strand
TCAAATCCGGTAGCATCGGAGTAATTAAACCTGAATTTTCGGCCACCAATGGTACTGGGTTATAGCCTTGATTGCAAATTGCTGTGTTAAAAGAACTTGACAACGCTCAAACAGAATTTCTTCTAACTCTTCGAGGCTGGTAAATGAACGATTTGCGATCGGTTCATTAATTAGAGGCCATAACCTTTCTGCTGGTTGTAATTCAGGCGAGTAGGGTGGTAAATACTCTAAGTGCAAGCCCAAAGGAATCTTTAACTCAGAACTTGTATGCCATCCAGCTCTGTCAATGGTTAAGATAATGTGTTTGTCTTCTCCTAACTGAAATTCTCGTGCAAAGTCTTCTAAAACTCGGTTAAAAAGCTCTACATTAACTTTTGGTAAAATCGTTCCTGTTGTTAATTCCTTTGGCTGGTCTTGGCCTCCATAAATCATTACCTACCCCATCATATTGAGTGGATACCTATTGATTGATAATTTATTATTACGATTGGTTCAATTTTTTTTCTTTGTTTGATGAACTACCCCGCCGTGTAGACGGACGGGGTTTCTAAGTCCCCGTCAACAAAG
>NZ_RCBY01000692.1 GCF_003838195.1 Okeania hirsuta | reverse complement strand
TTCTAGAGTTGTATTCATACCTGCATGAGTAATAGTCAGAGTAGCTTTTTGCAGTTAGAACTACTGCAAAAAGCTACTCTGACTATTACTCATGCAGGTATGAATACAACTCTAGAATGTTTAAATAATGCAGTACCAATGGTTGCTATTCCTATTGCCTTTGACCAACCAGGAGTAGCAGCACGAATTGCTTGGAGTGGAGCAGGGGAAGCTATACCACTGAAGCGTTTGACTGTAGCTCGATTAAGAAAAGCAATTTCCAAAGTGCTAACACAACCGTCATATAAACAAAATGCTTTGAGATTACAGTCAGCAATTCAGCGATCGGGTGGGGTAACTCGTGCTGCTACTCCTGGTTGGTCAAAGGCAATAGGAATAGCAACCATTGGTACTGCATTATTTAAACATTCTAGAGTTGTATTCATACCTGCATGAGTAATAGTCAGAGTAGCTTTTTGCAGTAGTTCTAACTGGGGTGCATATTTGACAACTAGGGAATTTCCCGGTAAATTAGGTAGAGATTCTGGAGTTGCCGAACCCCCCAGAGACATTACTAACTGAGCATCCA
>NZ_RCBY01000691.1 GCF_003838195.1 Okeania hirsuta | reverse complement strand
AGATCAATGGTTAGAGTTGATTAATCTCTATGGTGGAAATCCTTTATGGTTAAATATAATTGCCGATGCTATTGAAGATTTATGTGATGCAAGTGTAGCTCAATTCCTATCTTGCTCAACCTTATATTTAGGAGATTTAGAACCAATATTAGAGAGAATTTTTCAGCGTTTATCAGAGTTGGAAAAACAAGTAATATTTTGGATAGCTAATCAAGAAACAACAGTTGATATTTCTATTACTCCCGCAGATTTTCCACACTCCCACTCAGATTTATGGAAAGGAATACAATCATTAAAAAGACGTTGTTTAGTAGAAAAAGTGATGGAAGCTGAAGGTTCGTTTTTTACTATTCAACCTGTTGTTAAATCTTTTGGCAAAATGTTACAGCGCTACGCGCTAGGGAACAGGGAACAGGGAACAGGGAATAGCACACTGTAAAAGGGTTTTCGGTGCAGAAACGCTCCGCGAACAAAATCGGGACTTACGCAAATAAACTACATATAGTATATAAAAACTATAGCAATATGGTATATATAGTGTTTTTATTGGAATAATGCGTAAGTCCTGAA
>NZ_RCBY01000690.1 GCF_003838195.1 Okeania hirsuta | reverse complement strand
CGGCTGTTTGCTTGCGCATACTTCGTAACGCCCCTACGGTTTCTTCAAGCTAAAAAATCTGCCGATCGCTCTCGGTGCTGACCACTGAGGTGCTTTTTTAACGTAACTTGAGAATGTCAGCAGTTATAGCCAAACTCTCTTCATATAAAACTTCCCGACCCCAACGTTGTAACTGTTGAGCCATCAAATATTCTGCTTTCTGATCGCTCAAAGCACTAGAAAGTGTGAGGAGTGTGAGGAGTTCGGGGAGATGGGAACCCACCCCTAACCCCTCCCTGGAGGGGAACGTGGGGAGATGGAGAAAGAGTTGGCAATGGTGCTCAGATTGTTGATTTAAAACAGTTTGTAGGGGCAAACGGCTGTTTGCTTGCGCATACTTCGTAACGCCCCTACGGTTTCTTCAAGCTAAAAAATCTGCCGATCGCTCTCGGTGCTGACCACTGAGGTGCTTTTTTAACGTAACTTGAGAATGTCAGCAGTTATAGCCAAACTCTCTTCATATAAAACTTCCCGACCCCAACGTTGTAACTGTTGAGCCATCAAATATTCTGCTTTCTGATCGCTCAAAGCACT
>NZ_RCBY01000069.1 GCF_003838195.1 Okeania hirsuta | reverse complement strand
GTACCATTGGTGGCCGAAAATTCAGGTTTAATTACTCCGATGCTACCGGATTTGATATTACAGCGGTTTTCATATTGAAACCACATCGTCACAATCAAAATCCTTTAGGGACGTTCCAGAACGTCCTTACTGTGGTCTACTTAAATGAAAAGCGCTGTAAACCCGCCACACAAAAGATAAATATAAATTTATAGCAGTCGAAGGAAAGCTTAGGAAAGATCAAAAGCTTAAAACTCAGGCAACATAAGATTTTTCTTTCTTCCTTCTGCTATATTAGTCATAGCAATATAGTCAAAAGTTACTCTTCGTTCCTTTAACAGATGTTCAAAACGGTGATTGAAACTCTCCGTAAATTTAACAATTATATTAGGAGGCAGTGCCTATTGTGATGAGCAACTTTTGACTGAATTTTTGACGCAGGCTAACTGCCTGCGCTATTTTACACTACTGATACTCGGATTACACTCATCCTAACTAGCAGCAGCGTCAGCTTCTCGGAGAGCTTTGAGAATTTCAGGACGTTTCATACGCGCATAGCCACGAAGTTTCCGCTCTTGGGCAATTTTCTTCAGTTGTCTGAGTGATTTGGTATCATAATCATCAATGGGAACTTCTGGTTCTGCAGCAGCTTGAGCTTTAGTCTTTCTAGTAGTAGTTTTTGTTGTACTCGACTTAGACCTTGATGATGTAGAACTTGGTTTACTCTTGGTTGTTGTCTTACGCGGTGTCTCAGCTTTAGTTGCAACTTCTTCGGTAGAAGTGGCTTCTGGTATTGTTTGTAATTGACGCCGAACCGCAGATACTTGAGTTTTTAAGTCATCTTCAATATCTTGAACTAACTGGGAGAACTGATTAATTGTTTTGACAATTCCTTCCAGTTTTTTCTCTATTTGTTTATCGAGATCGTCAAGTTGTTTTGATAATAAGTCCACATTCACTCCTGATAAAGAATTAGAGGTTGTTTTATTTGTTGTTGAGCTTGTGATTTTTCTTGCCAATTTTTCTACCTTATCGTTAACTGAATTTTCTAGATTTGTAATCAAATTTTTGAGCTGTTCAATTTGAACAACATCCGTCCCTCGAACCTGCAAAGATTTTACTTGTTTTTTGAGTACCTCCTCATTTTTCTTGATAGATTGATCGATTTTTTTTGTGAGAGAATCTACTTTTTTATCGAATGATACCTCAAGTTGTTGCATTAGATGCTCAAAGTCTGGTGTTTCTACAACAGGTGGTTGAGTTAACTGCTCTATCTCTGCCACAGCTATCTTTGCTTGTTCATCTGTCATTTCATAAATCCAGGCCCATAGTTCCTTGATTTCAGCTTCTTTTGCAACTTGATACCAATCAGCACCACGAACTATTTCGTATTGCTGCTCGGAATCGTCATGATCTGTCAATCTCACAATTAATGGGATTAAGTTACTGCCTTGTTCAGAAAGACTCTTAACTAGAGCTTCATGTCTTTCAGCAGGAATATCTCTTACCTGAGAGTCTGGTACAGTGATTTGGGATATGGGAGTCAATTCCAAACTTACTGGTTGTACTGGTAAATCTTCTTGTCGATTTTTTCGCTTCGTTGATGAAACCATTTGCTTTCAACTTTCCTTGGTTCCTAAAATCAAATAAAGGTTTTGGGCTAATACTGCCTAGATAGCATTCTCCCGGTTACATTTTTTTTGTGGCTCCTCATTTATCACTTTTGATGATAAATTCAAGATTTCCAGCTATTACAGCTATTGGAAAAACCATAATTTCATCACAGTTTGATAAAATAGGATTAAGTGTCGGGAGGTGAGCAAACTGCTTAGTGCTGCCAAACAGGACTTATGATTATTGCATAATCTGGGAAATTATAATTAATTCTCAGGCTAGAAATTCATACAGCTATAAGTAAGTACGATCTCCAACATTACTTTTTGAACTTGTTAGTTTTTGCTATGCCTTAGTTTATTTTTTTTCTTACCCAGATTTTACTTTCACAAAGTTACTTTAGCATACTTTCATTGACTATGGAAGACAAATAATTTATCATCTTAGTAGCAATTGATTTTTTGCTATGAACTCAGTCAACACTTATAGCAGGGAACAGCGGTGTGACCCCGCGGGGTGGGACAGACGCATGGGAAAAGTATTTCTCTGTCTTACGGTTCATCATTAACATAAGTCCTGACCAACTCGTTCCTTGCTATACTACCTTTTGTTGCAGTTATCACTTTAAGACTACAATTTTGACTAGGTATTACCCAGTTAGGATTGTAGGAATGGCGCTCTGCTTCAATTACTCTGAATTAAATTAGCTTATGGCAGTAGATTTTATGGCCATATCAGGGAGCGATCGCATTACTCCATCCAAATATCTGTAGTTATTTTTTAACTTTTTTGCAAAAAATAGTCAAGGTGTACCTATCTGATTAATAATAATATTAATTGGTTGATTTTTGCAAGTGAGGAACAGACGATCGCATGGATGTTAAGGATTTAAAATTTCTATTAAAATTACTGAGCTATAAAAATTATCAAGTATCTTTTACTAAAATTCAACTAGAGTCTGAAATGAAGGTCTCTGAGAAAAATGAAATTTGCTCCAGACTTTGCGATCGAGGGTTGGTAAAATTTACTGGAGAAGTTACAAAAATTAATATAGCACCTCAAGGAAAATCACTCCTAAATAATAAAAAAGCTGTTAACTTACTTACCACCGAAGAATTGAAAGTGCTCAAAGCAACTGCTAAAGCTGCTATTTCTCCAGCGGAGACTGGTCTTGATACTAGCTATAGGAAAGCTGTTATCACAGACTTACTACAGCAAGGTTTGATTAAAGTTATAGATCAAAAAATCAAAGATGTTTGGTTGACAGAAAAAGGAAAGCAATTTTTGTGCCAAGAATATTCTTCTCGCAGCACTGCAAAAGAGATATCCTTAAAAATGTTAAGCGACTATCTTGATTTAATGCGTACTAACTGTTCGCTTTACTTCCCTAAACAAGAAAAACAGCAGTTTTCCAAGATGCCTGATCAACCCACTGACTCTGAGATTTTAGCTGTGATTCGAGATTTAGACCAAAATCTAGGCACAAATAACTATCTACCCATTTTTCATCTGCGACACAAATTACAACCTCCTTTATCTAGAGAAGAACTAGATCTAGCACTTTACCGTCTAGAAAAAAGTGACCAGATAGAATTAAGCTCCTTACAAGAAGTAAGCTCCTACACTCCAGAACAATTTGAAGCAGGTATACCTCAAGATATTGGTGGAAGTTTGTTTTTTATAATTCCCTACTAAATTTTCCGGTGTTGGTGATTTGAGGTATAATATCCTGTGTCCCCTCCGGGGGAGCTACGCTAATGGATAAGAGCGTGAACAAAAAACCTTCTCCTTCTACTACTCTTTCTTCCCTCCTGACTCCTGACTCCTAAATCATTAAGATTAATATCATACACGCGCTTCAGCAACACCAATTTTCCTATATCTGCTATCGTAATTCTCTAACCAGTCCAAAAAATATTACCAGTTTATAGTATGACATCTATAGATCAGATTATTCAAAGAGAAACCAATCCTTTCGATCAAGTAACTCTTTATACTATTAATTTTTGGCAAGAGCAACAAAATCCTAACTGGAATGTCGATTCTATCCATCAAAATATTATCTCTGATATAGAAACAGTGCTAGAGCAGGTTGCCCAGGAAAATCGTCCCCGAACTTTGATACTGACTGGTGACTCTGGTTCTGGTAAAAGTTATCTTTTAGGAAGAATCAAAAAATTATTCAACACAAAAGCTTTTTTCGTTTATATTGATCCTTGGCCTGATAGTGATTACATTTGGCGTCATATTTTGCGTCAAACAGTAGACTCTCTGATGAAAACTCCAGAGGGTCAAACAGATTCTCAGTTGTTACTATGGTTAAAAGGTCTACTAGATTCACAAAATAGTAGTTTATTCCAAAAAATTATTGGTGAAAGAAAAGTATTTATTAGAAATCTCAAAGGTATTTATTCTTCTGGAATTTATAATCCTAATGATTTTTTCAGCGCCTTTTATCATCTGTTAAATTCAAATTACATATCGATTGCTTGTGAGTGGTTACGGGGGGACAATTTGGACGAAGATGATTTAAAATCTTTGGGAATTAAAAGTAGTATAGATTCTGAAGATTCTGCTCAGAAAATTATGACGAATTTGGGAATTATTTCGGCTGCATCTCAACCGATTATTTTATGTTTTGATAATCTTGATAATATTCCTCGGTTATTGGATGGCTCGTTAGATTTACAAGCATTATTTAATGTCAATTCTAGTATTCATACTCATTGTCCACAAAATTTTCTGATAATTATTAGTATTATTACGAGTACATGGAAACAAAATTATGAATGGATTCAACCTGCAGATAAAACTAGAGTAAATGCTGGATATTTTCATCTTAAACCAATTACTTTAGAACAGGGAAAAGCAATATTGGCAGCTCGTTTGATCCCTTTGCATTCTCTGGCAAAACCAAAGCCTAAATCACCTATATTTCCTTTGTCAACAGAAATATTAGAACAGAAGTTTTCTAGAGGTAAAACTCTGCCTCGTAATATATTGGAATTGGGACGTAAGGAATACGATCGATACAAAAACAAATTATTATATGAGTCAGGAAATGTCCAAAAATTAACACCAGAAACAAAATTAGAAACTTTTAAATTAATTTGGCAAGATAAATATCAAAAAACTCAGAAAAAAATTAATAAAATTACCGATTTTGCAGCACAAGAATTGATTAGAATGCTACAAGAAGTATTAATTGCTGTAGAATGTAAAGAGGTAAAAACTAAATTATTAAGCGGTAAATATGCTAGTCATTCTTTGAGCTATCAACAACAAAATAAAGAGGGAATTATCGGTGTTGTTTGGACAGAAGATAAAAATATGAATAGTTTTTATAATACTATGAATGCTTGCCAGAAAGTGGCAGATAAAAGTTTATGCCAAACTTTATATCTAGTGAGAGCTGCTGAGGTTGGAAATGCCAAAAATATGAGCAATAGAATATATAGAAAAATTTTTAAGGGTAGGTTGAAAAATTGTCATATTCAGCCCAACCTGAAATCTGTATATTTTTTGGCTACATATCATAGTTTGGTGAATGCTGCTCTAGCTAATGAATTAATGATTGAAGGTAAGATTATTAGTCTCAAAGAGTTAGAAGAAATAATTTGTGAATCACAGATTTTAAACAGTTGTAGTCTATTACGAGATTTATCTGTAGTTGACTCAACAGATAATCAAGAACAACAAAGCGATTCAGATTTATCAGATTTAGATGAGGTGAAGGATTTTGTGGTAAATTTAATTAAAACAGAATGTTTTATGGAGCGCAAAAACATAATTGAAAATACACTAAATAAATTTATTAACATAGAGCAGTCAAAAATTTATACAATTATTGAGGAACTTGAAGGAGAACAGAAAATCAAAAATATTACTCCTACATCAAAATTAGATCGAAAACTAGTTTGTTTTATTCCTATTTAATAACGAACATTTAATTAAAGTTAGGAACGATAAATTAAAATCAATATTTAGTAGATCAAACTGATAGTTTTTGAAATTTTTTTAGTGATCTTAACTGCTTAAAAACCTGGAAAATCAGGATAGTTTGTCAATGCCAATAACTAATAAACCTCAACTACAGTCTCCCCCATTCAGTGTTACCAATGTTAAAGTTGCTTTTGAGTGCCCGCGTTTATTTTATCTCAAACAACGTTTTGGGGGCGACCATATATTTTTGCCAAAAGATTATATCCAGGAAATTGATAGTGCTTTTCTCGACTTAGCTAATCAGTTGATTAATATGATTAGAGAAGAATCTAGGATTCAAGCTTTGTTTAAGGGGAAGTTTGAGGAATTGATGGTAGAAGTGATCGCTAATCAAATACAACAATTATTTTATGAGTTGATTTTCTTTCCTTATTTAGACACAATAATTACAAAGGATTCTAGTCTAGCAACAGCACTCTATCAAAGTTGGCAGGTCTTAATTAAACTAATTTTAAATATATCTAAAATTATTGTTAAAAATCGGCGTTACTGCCATGAAAGTATTGTAGTTCGTCGCACATTAATTACAAGGGAAATACTACTAGATTATACTTTTAAAATACCAGATGGTGAGAATCAAAAGTTAACAGGAAAAGTTAATAATTTAATTTTTGATTTTGAGTATCGTCGTTTATGTGTGGTTAATTATCAGACTTATGAAACTGTAGAAGTATCGTCTCAGTTAATGGCGGTTGCTTTGTATAGTTTTCTACTGAAGCAAAAGAAAAAAGTGCCTGTTAATGCGGTTGTTTATTGGGTTTTGCCTGAGTTTGGAGAGTATCATTATTCATGGGAAAAACTTGAGAATATGGTGGAGAGTTTAATTCCTGCTAAGTTACAGGAGATGCGGGTGTGGTTAAGGTGGGAGGAGTCTCAACCAGACCCACCTCCAGCAACGGAGCATGAGTATTTATGCGATATTTGTCCTCAGAGGGAAAAGTGTCAGAGTTTTTTTGATAGGGATTGGTAGGAGTTATCAAAAGTAGGTTGGGTAGAACGAAGTGTTAGCGTTTGCGCAGCATTCTGTAGGAAACGTTTGACAGGATTCATGTTCTTCACCAAGACTTACTTCTCTGGCAGTATCGTCCTTAGTCCTTCAGGCTTATCCGCTTTTAGCCCATGCACCCTCGAGTAATGGTTGTTAACCCATTAAACCTGAGCTGCGAAGTCACTCCCTAGCTGAGAGGGGAGGAATTGAACCTGCATAGGGTATAAGTTTTTAACCTTTTGGTTAAAGGGTCATGTTGCAGTCATGGCTTCTTTGACCCAACGAGTCGCACTCAACCCAACCTACGGATACTTGGTATTTTTGGTGTGAGGGAATGCGATCGCTACTTTCTATTCTGGTATATATGCTATTTTTCTGAGTTTTTCGTAGGTTGTTTTCCCGAAACCAATTCCCTTTTTAGTTTGTTGTTTAAGATTTTCCCAAGTTAAGTTTTCTCCAGACTGTTTCCATAACATTAAGCTCGTAACGTTGAGAAACTGCTTGAATCTGTTTTGGTAATGTATATTGTACAAATCTATTGTTAGGGTTAATTTTACAAGGCAGTACACCTAATATTTCTATGTCTGGTTTATTCATCATTTGTCTAAAACGGTTAACATCTCGCTGAAGATAATTTTTAACATTAGATAAACCTTGATTAGCAAATGGTTTTAAGTCTGAAGGAATGATTAAATAGTTAGCACTAACTAGGGGAACAAAGGCATACAAATTCAAAGAAGGTGGTGTATCTATCAGGGCAATATCATATTTTTATTAGACAAATTTTAGTTTTTTTATTAGCGCAGTTTGAGTACTTCTCAGACCGTTTAACTCACCTTCAAGATCCATTAAATTTATATGAGAAGGAATTACATCTACTTCTGGATTATTAAACCTAGAAGCTCTAGCTACTTCTGGAATACTAGAATATTCATCGTATCTCAACACATGATAAATATAAGAGTCTTTGATATCATCAAATTGTTCATCATCAAATTTAATTAGACCTGTCGCAAAAGTTGTATTCGCCTGACTATCTAAATCAATAACAATAACTTGATAACCTTTTTTACTCAAAGCGGCAGCTAAATTAACCACTGTTGTCGTTTTTCCAACTCCACCTTTATTGTGATAGACAGCAATTACTTTCATAGAATTTATCCTACCTTGATTAATTGGATTAGACTCTGTTTCAATGTTTACTAAGTTTTCCTGATTTTCGGGAATATTGCTAACAATTTCTTTTGTCTCAGATTGAGTAGCGATCGCCTCACTTACACCTGCTTTTTCTACCGGAGTTTCTGGTATATTACAACTCTCTTTTTGACGCAAATAGTCTCGACCTACTATTTTTTTAATTTCTTCTATTTTGTCATCAATTTCAATTCCCAAACAACTAAAAATTAACTCAATCTGATTTCTGTCTCTTTGATAAATCCTAATTTATTTAGCATTAGTTAACAACCCATATTTTACATTTATACTTGTTAAATAATGCCTCAGTTTTCGTTGATGGCGGTCTAAATTTTCTCTCGGATGTTTTGCCTCCATAACTAAACTCAATGGAGAATCTCCATCTAAACGAAAAGGTAACTTCTGGACAGCAAATGATAAAAAGTCTAAACGGATACTACCCAAAGTTAGTTCTTGATGTCAATGTTCGATACCGTATCCTAATTTTGGCAGTAGATAACTAACAATTAGTTTACTTTCTACTTCGCTTTCATTGCGACATAAGTCTGGATTAAAACTCAAGGTGATTATTCCTTAATTTTGAATTTTTTCCTTGATTAATTTATCCGATCCTATCCAACGGATTAATTGATGTCAATCTTGACAATTTGATTCAGTTGTATTACTTTTTTTTCAGTATTTTTACAGTTTTATACCAATTTATAAAAGTGGTATTATCAATTAATTTTATTCTGCTTGGGGTTATTTTTCTAAGAGCATCTTGCTCCCGTTGAGTATCAAGATACCCTATAAAAAAAATCCGGTCAAAATGCCGGATTATATAAAAATTGATAAATGAAAAATTAGTGGTATGTGTTAATGGGGTTTGAATCCCTATTAAAAACCTTGAGAAGCTGATAGCTAATAGCTGATAGCTGACCGCTTTCCTGACTAAAATTACTGGGAAACTTTCTGAGCATCATACTCTTTAAAAGTTAGGTAAAACTTAGTTTTATCATACAGATGACATTTCTCTGTTATCTCCTTCATTAAAGACCAAGAAAACTTAGTTTCATAAAGTTTATCTCCCCATTGATCCTTCAAAAATTGATGTGCTTTCCTGAGATTATATGAAGGAATTCCTGTAGAGACATGATGGGGAATATGCACATTAATATCATGGCAAAGAAACTCTACCCACCGGGGATAATCACAATGTACTGTACCAAATAATTGAGCCTCCGCTTCATTCCACTCTTCTACAGGAGTAAAAGGAATTTCTGGTACTGTATGGTGAACAATAGTAAATGTACTCATCCAGAAATGGTAAACCAACCAAGGCATTAACCAAAACTTGACCAGACCCCACAGGCCAACTGTAGCGATAAGCAGAGGAAAGGCGATCGCGCTAAACCCGAAAACTACCAACGCAGAAAACTTGACATCTTCCCTATCTTTAGCTTCAAATTTTCTCCAATCAAAATGGACAACCGCCCAGTGAGCAACAGATCCTAACCACCAAAATCTTCCACGCATAAACTGATACACTGACTGCATCAAGCTACCTGCATTCCCATAATCTTCTGGATACCAAGGTTGCCAAGCATTATCTTCCCCCATTTTATTCGTATGTTTGTGGTGATAATTATGGCCTATTCGCCAGCCATGAAAGGGATAAATTAAAGGCAAAAACACTAAGTGACCAACCAGGTCGTTGACCCAGCGACGGTTAGCAAAAGAACGATGACCGCAGTCATGGCCAATAACAAAAAAACCAGTCAATGCTGTGCCAGTGAAAACCCAAAGTAGGGGCAATAAAAACCAAGGTGTAATTGTTAGTCCCCAGTAACCTAATACAACCATAAAAATATTGACTGCTACCATTGTCCATGTTTTCCATTTATCTTTGAGAAAAACTTCACGAGGTAGAGTTTTTACAATATCTTTAAGTTGTAGTTGCTCGTTTCTAATCTCAGAATTTCCATGAGTAGATTCTGCAATTGATACTGTCATAAATTATTTGAGTTCTCCGTATTTTTTTTGTGGTTATGTAGTAGATTTATGATTCCGAAAAAAAACGCCAGCGCAAATACTTTGCTGGCAGTTTTGACCACAGAAAGTAGTTAACAGAAATTTTTAAGACATACTAGAACTTAGTGAATCTTAGTCAATTTTGTACACAATAACACTGTAGTAAAACCTTTCTTGTTACATCATAATCTTGTCATTATCAAAGTCAATTAATTGATTTGGTTACTACTACTATCTGATTTTTTATTCATCAAGTTGAGCAATCATTTATTTATTCACAATTTTTATTGATTGAATTATTTTTCAACCTCTGAGACTAATTTTCTAAGTTTCGTTCTTTTATAGTCCGCAATTCCAACAATAAAGTTTCTACTTCTGCCTCAAGATGGAGCAACTTAACTTGTTGATCTGTTTGATACAAAGATTTCATCTTTTCTTGAGTGTAGTTTTGATTGCTTGATACCCCTGAAACATTTACCCTTTTAGAAGTATCTACAGAAACAGATGCACTGGACAAATTGGATATACTGTTAGACATCAGTAACTTACTAGCCATTTATACTTACTTCACTTATTTTTCTATTGTAACCGGAATATTAAGATAAATTACAACAAATTAAACTATTTAACTTCCGGCATTAAAAAGTTGGAGTACCATATCCAACACTAAACATTTGGATAATACAATAAGATTAGTAAGGTTTAGTATCCTTCTTAACCATAGATTTGATTAAGTTTTCATTGTAAAAATTCGGTAAGTGGGAAAAGTGCCAGTTTAACGGCTCGATGGAAACAACGCGACGGGTAATAAAGCGTAGTCAAAATATGCGATAATCAAGGTATAAAGACACAATGACCTTTGAACCATGGTGAGAGCATCGTTAGCTAATGGACGCTTCAGTTAAAGGGTGGTTAACCGAAAAGGTAGCCCAGTGCTAGCCAGCACTCTGTTTCCAGCCGTTAGTCAGCACCTTGTACCTCAAAGCGAGTGAATCAACCAACAACTTTAAAAGTAGTCTCAATGGTCGAATGACCGGAGAGGGTAGTGGCGATTGGCACCGCCTTGTGAGCTGCTGCTGTATGCGTACTATGGTACGGTAATGGCAATGTGGCCGTTACGAGCAATGTGAAAATCGCGGATTTATCCCGATAGAAAACTCCTAATCACGAATCCACGCGGATTTATCCAGTGGAGTGTCAACCTTACTAAAAATTGACCAAAAAGTTATTTATAGCTTTGGCCTAAGGTAAAAAAACTAAACTTTACAGTAAAAAATTCAAAACTTAAAAATGACCTTAACACGGCCCTTTTCTCAGTCAAAATTACAAGGCTGGCCTGGTTTGATAGAGGCATATAGATCCTATCTACCAGTGACAGAAGAAACTCCTGTAATCACATTGCAAGAAGGTAATACTCCTCTCATACCTGTGCCGACGATCGCCCATCAAATAGGCGGCCAAGTAGAAGTCTTTATCAAATATGATGGCCTTAACCCCACAGGTAGTTTCAAAGATAGGGGCATGACTTTAGCTATATCCAAAGCCAAAGAAGAAGGGGCAAAAGCAGTAATCTGTGCTAGCACAGGCAATACCTCAGCTGCCGCTGCTGCTTATGCTAGACGAGGTGGGATGCGAGCATTTGTCATAATCCCAGATGGTTATGTTGCATTAGGAAAATTAGCCCAAGCCTTATTGTATGGTGCAGAAGTCTTAGCCATCAAGGGAAATTTTGACCAAGCCTTAGAAATTGTCCGAGATGTGGCCGCTAAATATCCTGTCACTTTAGTTAACTCAGTTAATCCCTATCGCCTAGAAGGTCAAAAAACAGGAGCTTTTGAGGTAGTGGACACTTTGGGGGATGCCCCAGATTGGTTATGTATTCCTGTAGGAAATGCCGGAAATATCACAGCATATTGGATGGGATTTTGTCAATACCATCAAATCGGAAAATGCGATCGCCTTCCGCAAATGATGGGTTTTCAGGCAGCAGGGGCGGCACCCATTGTTCAAGGTCATCCTGTAGTCCAACCGGAAACAGTGGCCAGCGCCATTAGAATTGGCAATCCTGCTAGTTGGGAAAAAGCTGTAGCAGCTCAACAAGCTAGTCAAGGAAGTTTTACAGCGGTTACCGATGAAGAAATATTAGAGGCTTATCGTTTATTGGCGTCCAATGAAGGAATTTTTTGCGAGCCTGCTAGTGCTGCTTCTGTTGCGGGTTTATTGAAAGTCAAAGACCAAGTTCCCAGAGGAGCAAAAGTAGTTTGTGTACTTACTGGTCATGGTCTCAAAGACCCAGATGTGGCGATTAAACATAGCAATAATCAGTTTCGGCAGGGAATAGAGCCAAATATAGAGGCAGTAGCGGAAGTTATGGGGTTTTAAAGGAAGGAAAAAGGAAAAAGGAAAATATTTTTGGTTCTACTTTTGAGCTTTTCTCTCTAATCTTTACTACTGGGTAAGCGGGGCAATGGCCTTTCATTGGGCGGCAACTGAGCAGCATTGGGAGATAAGCTTTCCTTTAGTTGGATTTGATTTTGAGCTTGAATATTGGCTTCTGTTTTTGGCTGAATATCAGGAGTAATTTCCGATTTCTGTTGTTTGCTTGCTTTTGCTTTGGCCAGAATATCTACTGCATCTGCCAAAGCATTTGTTAAACTTGTACGAGTATTTGTATGATTGACTTTCTCTTGTTCGAGAGCTTCAGTTAATTTTTGGACTTGTGCAAAAGCACGCTCCCGTTCTTGGACTACTTCAATTATTTTGGCCTTAAATTCAGCTAAAGTTTGTAAATTTTCGATTTGCTGTTCAATAGTTGTTGCACTTTCATCTATACTCTCTTCAACAGATGGAAAACCTTGTAATTTCTGAGCTTGGGCTTTTAAAGTCTGAATAGTTTCTTGAGCCAGTTGAGTTTCCGTTCGTCGTTGTTGAGCTTCAGTATTGTAGAGTTGACGCCACTTAGAGGCACTATCCTGGGCAACATTTAATTCTGTTTGAAGTTTTACTATTTTCTCTTGAAGAGCCTTAATTTCATTTAACCACGGAGTTATGTCCTGACTCATATCATATTTTAGATTATAGAGTGTTCATTTAATCGGGTGATTTTCCCGCGAAGGTTGTCTTTGCAATTTTAAACTATACCAAGAGAAGTATAGTTTAGGACAGTAGATACTGAAAGGAAACAGGGAAATACTATAGCGCTACATAAATATGCTCTTGATATTCCTCAGTAAGAAGTCAAAAGTTAAAAGTAAAATAAGTATTTATGCTTAATATTTAACTGAGAATTTGACTCGTGATAAAGGTAAATGAGGATAATTCATATAATATAAATACCTCAGTAAGCTACGGATTTTATGTAAGCATTCAGCTATTAGCACTCAGCTATCAGCAATATGAGTAGTAGACATCTCCATAAAAGAGGGAACATGGAGTAGGGAGAAATAATTGACAATTTATAGATAATAATTGATTTTATTTTTAATTTCCACGCCTATTTCTAATCAATAATTACTTCTAAGAGCTAAGAGCTAATAGCTGATAGCTGACTGCTGAATGCTTACAATTTTTTTTTGTAAAATCACTTGTTAAAATTGGTATAATACCTTATATAATTATAGACTTTTGATACCTAGATTGGATTTTTTTTATCTGTGTATGACTTTAATGTTTATTTTTTTTAGTAATTTTTTTCTATAAAAGATTACTATTTACTTTTTATTTTTGCCCGAAATAAAGTAATTTATCTTAGTACATTTTCCGAAATTTATAAATTTATAATTGTTATTTTGAAGTTTTTGTTAGTTGACAAATTATTCTCTACTATAGCAAGGAACGAGTTGGTATTTGACTGATATTGATGATGAATTGTAAGACAGATAAATATTTTTCCCACTGTTCCCTGTTCCCTATTTCCTATTCCCTATTCCCTGCTATACAAGTAACTCAGATAAACCTTTTTACCTAAAAGCCCTATGAGCTTTTTCCATTTTTTACGTCACTTTAATTCTGCCACATTGCGAGAAGTTTTAAACCACTCCAATAGGCAGCGATTTTTCAACTTATTAACTCCAATTGCTAAACGTGGCTATGGCATGATATTGACGATATTAAAAAGGATAGTCAAACATATACTGAAGCGAATAATTCGCTTTTTTCAGTTCCTTCTTCATCTAAATTTTAATACCATTAAACAAGTATGTATTTGTGCTGGCAAAAGCAGATTATCAGGTTTATCAGCCGAGATGGCCTATAATGCTATGCTCGCTTTATTTCCCGGATTATTAACAATAATTGCAGCAATTGGATTATTTGAATCTTTGCGATTGCCTCTATTACAAATGGGTAGTTTACTAACAGATATAGTACCTAATCAAGTGCGATTTTTAATTAGCAGTGCTGTTGATGAAATTCTGAAAACCCGCAACAAAGAAATATTTTCTTTCAGTTTTATTGGCTCAATATGGATATTTTCTAGCGTACTGACTTCTGCTATGGCAGCTCTTGACGAAATTCATCAAGTTCCTCTTGAGAAAAAACGACCTTTTTGGAAAGCAAAATTAGTTTCTTTAGGACTAACTATTGGTACTCTCATACTATTAATTATTGCCTCTGGATTAGTATTAGTTAGTGACTTAATTGTAGACATGATTGCTCGGCAAAGTTGTTTACTAGAAACTCTGCCAAATTGTCCCCCTGACCAGGTTGCTAGTTGTTTATTTCAAGAACCAGTTGATAATTGTGTGTTGAAGTCACAATTATTAGAAACTTGGGGTCAATTAAGATGGCCGATTACTTTAGGAATAGTTTCTACAGCTTTTGCTTTTGTTTATCGTTTTGGTCCGAGTCGTAGAAGGAAAGGTACACCTATTATGCCTGGTGCAATTATATCAGCATTAATGTGGGCAGGAGCTTCTAATTTATTTCGTTTATACGTTTTTCATTTTGGTAACTATAACCGAACCTATGGAACTATTGGTACTTTTATTATTTTATTGTTGTGGTTATATATTAGTTCATTGGTGGTATTAATTGGGGCACAATTAAATGTAACAGTAGGGGAGGCAATGGCACGGGATAATGTTCCGCATCTACTACAGGAACGCTAAGTTATAGAAGGAGGAGTAAAGTATGAGAAAGTAAGCATTTAGCCGCCAGCTATCAGCTATCAGCTATTGTTTTTAGTTTTAGATAAAAGCTTTACTAACTGAGTGAGAATTAAATCTTACTATAAAAGTCAGCTGAAAAAGTCTATATTCATTTAAACCCCCTCCTTTTGTTGAGAACTGATAGCTAATAGCTGAATGCTTACTAGAAAAAACGGCAAAAAAAGTCTGAATTAATGTGGTCGTTGTAAAAGGCTAATCACACCAGTTGTTATGGATAAAAAAATTAGAAGTAAAAGCACTCCTCCTGGTAAAAATGCCAGAATTTTTAAGCCTCTGAGGAGCCATACTAATAGAGTTAAAATTGTGAGGATGCCACAAATGTAAGAAAATTGGGGAATTGGAAAATTAGAATTTTTACTCATGGAGTTTAGATAATATCTATATGGATTTAACTATCAAAAATATTGTCACTATTTTAGTAAGCATTCCGTTTGTCATGCTACGCAAACAGCTATTAGCATTTCCTACGGAATGCTCCGCAAACAGCATTTCCGTTTGTCATGCTACGCAAACAGATGTATGAACGTACAGGACTTACTAAAGTTAGTTAGTGACCTTTTTCTTGACTGCGGAATGCTACGCAAACATAATTTTGAATTCTCCTTCTAAGATAATAAGTTAATAGCTGATAGCTGACTGCTGAATGCTTACCTATTTTAACTTAATGCCTATATAACCAAGTTGATAAGATTGACGCATTAAAAGTAATGCTTGTAAGACAGAAGATTTGCCTGTGCTATTTAGACCAGATAGCAAAGTCAGTGGTTTAAATGATAAAAGCTGATTGGCAAAATGTTTAAAGTTTTTTAGATGTACTGAACTAATCATTTAGAACTTCCTGGATTATTTTTTCAATAGTTTCAAAACGATATTCTATCTTATCTTGAGCTTGAGATATAGACTTGGCAAATTCTTTGTCTTGATCTACATATTTAGCAAAGTTATCTAATAATTATTGCGTCTGATTTTTAAGTTTTTGAGTTTGTTGAGAATTAAGCTGACTAATATGAAATGACCAGGTTTCAAACAAAGCTTTATTAACTGGAAATTTTCTTTGTTTCTTCGATTTACGGAAAGCTTCATCGCCAAATATTTCTTGACAAACAATCATAGTCTTTTTGAATTTATTTTCAAGTTCTTCAATTTCATAATCAGATAAATCATTAATTTTTTTCATAGCATTATCTAAAAATTCTTCTCTGCCAGAGTTGGCATAATTTTTATAAGAATTAGATGTAAGCATAACTGCTAAAGCGCCTAGTACAAATTCCCGATCATCCATACGTTTGATTCGTGATTCACCGAGTTGAATAACATTAGTAAATTCTGGATATTTAGCAAGTTCAGCTAATAATTTTAGGACTTTACCAGGATTAAGAGCATGACGTATTTCTTGAGGAGTTAAACGTTCTCCTCCTGTATTAATACGTTTAAAAATATTGTACTTAACTTTAGCTGGTGTACCTGGTGCAATTAGATATACAGTAACTTGAGTTTCTTCAATACGACGTTGATATTTACGAGGTAATTTTTGATAGGTTTTACCATCAAGTTCATTGCCCAGATATTCTAAACCTGTTAACCGTAAATTATTATCGCTTTTAATAATAAACTGCTTTAAAGCTGAAAGTCTTTGCAATCCATCTATGACTAACCAGTTGTCTTCATTAGTACCATCGATATAAAAAGGTGGCAAAGGAATCCTAATAATAATAGATTCAATAAATCTACTTTTAACGTCATCTTTCCATATATCAGAATGACGCTGAAAATCTGGAGCTAAATCAAGAACTTTTTCATTTATTCTTCTCACCAACTGTTCAATTGTAGGTTCTCTAGTAATAAAATTAATTTTCTCTGGATCGTAAATTAACTCATATTTTTCATAAGCTTCCTCCTCATCATTTTCTGCCTCTTGATATTTGTTTGAATTTTCTTGACTGCTCATAGGTTTGACTGCCATTCTTTAATTTTGATTATACCATCTGAGATTAGACTCAATTCTTAACTATCTATTTCAAATTGACAACTACTATAAAGAAGTATATTATCAAATAGTAAACCTTGATTTTTCCTATTTCTATTTACCTTAATTTATCAATTTATAGATATTAGCGATCGCTCACAAAACAAAACTTAATTCCGATAAAAATATCATGTCTATATCCAAATCAATTTCTCAAATTATCCTCCTAATACTTATTTCCATTATTATCAAAAATTTTGAGAATATAATGTCAAGCATTGAATCTAAAGAGTCTTTATATTTAGATTAATTGTCAATCTCTGAATCTGAGCGATCGCTCAATCACAAATAATTTCAATCTCTACCAAAATTTAATGTATAAATCCAAATCAATTTACCGAATCATCCTCTTAACACTAATTGCAATTTTCACAACAATTACATTGGTATTTGCATCTAATCAAATTAGCAAAACCCCACAAAAAACAGAAATTCGTGGTGTTTGGATAACCAATATTGACAGCGAAGTTTTATTTTCCACTACAGCAACAAAAGCAGCAGTAAATCGTTTAGCAAATCTCAACTTCAACACACTATATTCTACTGTTTGGCAAGGAGGTTATACTCTCTACCCTAGTCAAGTAGCTCAACAAGTATTTGGCAAATATTTAGACCCTACACCTGGTTTACAAGGACGAGATTTTTTACAAGAAGTTATTAACGAAGCACATGAAAAAAATTTAACAATTATTCCTTGGTTTGAATTTGGTTTCATGGCACCAGCAGATTCAGAATTAGTAAGATTACATCCTAATTGGTTAAGCAAACGTAGAGATGGAACTACTATAAAAATGGAAGGTGAATATCAGCGAGTTTGGCTTAATCCCTTTCATCCAGAAGTACAACAATTTATCTTAGATTTAGTAATGGAAATTGTGACTAAATATGATATAGATGGGATTCAATTTGACGACCATTTTGGCTTACCTGCCGAATTTGGTTATGACGATTTTACAGTCAAATTATATGAAAAAGAACTTCCTGGTTTATCCCCTTCTGAAAATTATCAAGAAACTTTTTGGGTGCGTTGGCGAGCGGATAAAATTAATAATTTTATGGGGCGGGTTTCTGAAGAAATAAAAGCGATAAAACCAGACTGTATTATTTCTGTATCTCCTAATCCTTTGCACTTTGCTTTACCTGCTTATTTGCAAGACTGGTTGACTTGGGAAACAGAAAAATGGATTGATGAAATTGTTTTACAAGTTTATCGTCCAGATATTAAACGTTTTATTAATGAGTTGGAACGAACAGAGGTTAAATTAGCTAAAAATAATATTCCTTTTGCCATTGGAATTTTGAGTGGTTTGAAAAATAATTCTACTCCGATAACGACAATTGAAGAACAAGTAGAAGCAGTGCGGAAGAGAAATTTTGCGGGAGTATCGTTCTTTTTCTATGAAAGTTTATGGAAGTGGGGAAAAGAATCAGAAAATATCAGAAATGAAGCTTTGGAAAAAATATTTCAGGGAAAGATTTCAAGACCACATATCTCTAGTTCAAAGAAAGAAGGAAAACCATTGAAGTCGTAAATTTTTGCCTCTCAAATAAATAGTAGAGGGGAAGGCTAGAAATTTTTCTGACTTGGGTAAAGGGAAAGACTAGAAGTAGTAATTTTTTCCCTCTGCAGTAAATAGTAGAGGGGAAAAGGTAGGAATTTTTCTGACTTGGGGGAGGGAAGATACTAGAGTAAATAGTAGAAGGGAAAAGGTAGGAATTTTTTCTGACTAGGGCAAAGGGAGAGACTAGAAGTGACAATTTTTTCCTCTCCAGTAAATAGTAGAGTCAAAAATATAGAAATTTTCTCTAACTTTCTCCTAACACAGAACTCAAGCAAGCAAATTTTTTCCTCTCAGATAAATAGTAGAAGGGAAAAGGTAGGAATTTTTCTGACTAGGGCAAAGGGAGAGACTAGAGGTGGCAAATTTTTTCCTCTCAAATAAATAGTAGAGGGGAAAAGCTAGAAATTTTTCTGACTTGGGTGAGGGAAGAGACTAGAAGTGGCACATTTTGCATTGTGACAAACAACTAATATCTATTCATTTAACACCTTAATTTCATAAACTTTAAATCCTGCACCTCTAGGTAAAGGTATGCCATCCATTCCCATTGGATAAGACCCATAAGCACTCTTCGGTTGATATGGTTTACTATCAACATATTCTCCTTTTGCTTCAACTGTTTTCCCGACATATTCGGCAAAATTTTCAAAAGCGATCGCCTCTGAAACATGCAGAATTACACCTTCTTCAGCAGAACGTTTTTCTATTTCTAAATCTCCTATATCTAAGACATAATAATTACCATCTCCTGCTATCCAAGATTCAGTAGTTTTACTCCAAGGTTTTTCTATAACTGTACCTGTTAAATATATTAGAGAATTACTTTTTTGAACTTCCATAGTTATAGATGGAGTTTGAGATAGTTGATATTTAGTAAATATATAACCGCTCATGCCACTCACAACTCCCACAAATATTGATAATACTATCGAGAATATTCTCCAAGTTGTCAAATTTACTTCTATCATTTCCATCTCTAATTTTAAATTTAATTTAATTGCTATTACATTAAATATACAGCGATCACAACAAAAATTCCGGAAGTTAAAGCGCTTATCATTTAGTCTAAGTATTAATAGATAATACCGCTTTGAAAAAAAATACTATAAAACAATACAGTTTAGTTAATAATTTTTTATAGTTGATTTGATTTTTTATTATTGGAGATGTCTCATGAATGAAGCAAGCATTCATTTAATTTCTACTACATTCTCAACCTGAGATTCGTACTCTGAAGCTTAGATAAAATTGCTTTTTTCTCTTTTAAAGGTAATAAAACTGATAGCTGACTGCTTAATGCTTAACTTCTTCCTTTTTATTTGGTACAAGAAGGAAAGTTTATGGTAATATTATTAGGCTTTTTCAACAATACAAATATATGCACCGAATAGCAGCTACTCCTGGTGGTTGGAACCCTCAAGCAGAAGGGGTAATTTTTATCGAACAAACTCCCGCACCAATAATATTTTTAACAGCAGCAGATACGGATATTCAAACATTAGCAGCAGCAGTTAATAAGTTACCTTTTGATTTTCCACAACTACGAGTTGCTAATTTACTTCACTTACAACAACAGTTAACTATTGATACTTATGCTGATGATATTTTATCTAAGGCAAAAGTAATTATTGTTCGACTTTTAGGGGGGCGCTCCTATTGGTCTTATGGTTTGGAAGTCTTGCTAGAAGCGATCGAAAAAGAAGGGGCAAAACTAATAGTAATTCCTGGAGATAACCGCCCAGATCCAGATTTAATTAGTCATTCTAATGTTTCAATTTCTCTAGTTAATCAATTCTGGCAATATTTAATAGAAGGTGGGGTAGATAATTTTGTTAATGGTCTCAAGTTTATCGCTAATATTTGTCTGGGAAAAGATTATGATTTTGCCTTACCTATACCAGTGTCGCGAGTCGGAATTTATCCTTGGCAAAAAGAAGAGCAAACCACAAAAGCAAAAATCGGAATATTATTCTATCGCGCTCATTATCTATCTGGAAATGTTGCTCCTATAGATGCTCTTTGCCAAGCTTTAATAGAAAAAAATTTAGAACCTGTACCAGTCTTTGTTTCTTCTCCTAGAGATGTAGAAGTACAGGGAGAAATATTGGAATATTTTCAACCTGAAAATGCTGAAGCAATTCAATTATTGTTAAACACGACCAGTTTTGCTGTCTCTGTTGTGAATAATCAAGATTTTGCACTGGAAAAATCTCCTAACCCACCCTTGCTAAGACAGGGAAAAAATTTAGACATTCCAGTTTTACAAGTAATTTTTAGTGGTGGAAATTTTGAGCAGTGGGAAAGTCAGTTTCAAGGTCTTTCGCCACGGGATGTGGCAATGAATATTGCACTGCCAGAAGTAGATGGAAATATTATTAGTCGGGCAATTTCTTTTAAGGCGGTTCAAACTTGGAATTCGGATTTAGAAACAGATGTAATTAGTTATTTTCCGGTTCAAGATAGGATTGAATTTGTGTCAGAATTAGCTGCTAATTGGATAAAGTTACGACAAACTCCAGCATCTCAACGTCGCATCGCATTAATATTAGCAAATTATCCTAATCGTGACGGTCGTCTTGCTAATGGAGTCGGGTTAGATACTCCTGCTAGTTGTGTAGAAATTCTTCAAGCTTTACAACAAGCTGGTTATTATTTGGAAAATATTCCAGCAACAGGGGATGAGTTAATTAAATGTCTAACTTCGGGGGTAAAAAACGATTTGGAAAGTCGTGAATTACGTCCTGTTTTCCAGTCTTTATCCTTGGCAGAATTTGAAACATATTTTGCTAGTTTGCCACAGGTTGTACAAGAAAAAATTATTCAGAGATGGGGAAATATAAATGACAGAGATTTTGTCATGGCAAACACGTATTTTGCCACTGATGTACAGATTAATTCCACAAAAATTCCGCCATCTTTAGAAAAAGATGTTTCTAGTAATTTTTCAGAATTTCAGAAAGATAATCAGAAAAAAGAAAACGACGAAAATTTTGCCACTGATGTACAGATTAATTCCACAAAAATTCCGCCATCTTTGGAAAAATATATTTCTAGTAATTTTTCAGAATTTCAGAAAGATAGTGAGGTAAAAGAAATAGATAATTTTCCTATTCCAGGTATTCAGCTAGGAAATATTTTTGTTGGTATTCAACCTTCGCGGGGTTACGATATCGACCCCAGTTTAAATTATCATGCTCCAGATTTAGAACCTACCCCTAATTATCTAGCTTTCTATTATTGGTTGAGAGAAAAATTTCAAATAGATGCAATTATTCATGTGGGAAAACATGGAAATTTAGAATGGTTGCCCGGTAAAAGTGTCGGTTTATCTCAAGAATGTTTTCCAGAAATAGCTCTCGGTGCTTTGCCACATTTTTATCCTTTTATTGTTAACGATCCAGGGGAAGGTTCTCAAGCTAAACGGAGGTCTCAAGCTGTAATTATTGACCATTTAACACCACCCATGACCCGTGCAGAACTTTATGGCCCTTTGCAACAATTAGAAACTTTAATTGACGAATATTATGAAGCACAAAATTTAGACCCATCTCGGTTATCTGTGATTCGCGATCGGATTATTAATCTGATAGAAACAGAAGGTTTGGATAAAGATTTATCATTTTTGGGAAATAATTTAGACTCCTCTTCGTCTTCTTTCCCAAGTAGGGAAAAATTTTCTATAGAAGTAGAAGTTTTGAATCAAGATTTATCCTTTTTACCCAAAGATTTAGATTTCTCCGAGTCTTCGTTTCAAAGTAGGGATAAATTTTTCATAGAAGTAGAAGCTTTAAACCAAAATTTATCCTTTTTTCCCCAAGATTTAGATTCCCTTTCACCTTCTTCCAAAAATAGGGATAAGTTTTTCATAGAATTAGAATCTTTGAACCAAGATTTCTGCTTTTTGCTCAAAGATTTAGATTCTCCCCAACTCCCCTTAAAAAAAAGAGAGAAAATTGAAAAGGATGAAAATACTAGATTTTCCGAATTAATCACTAATGCAGATGGCTATCTTTGTGAATTAAAAGAAGCACAAATAAGGGATGGTTTACATATATTTGGACAATGTCCTCAAGAGCGACAACTACGAGATTTAATCATAGCGATCACTCGTCATCCTAGTACTACTCGTTTGGGTTTGACTCGCGCTTTAGCTGAAGATTTGAATTTGGATTTTGACCCTCTCACAGATGACTTTTCTACAATTATTGATGAGAATTTAATTATGGATGGAAAAGTCTGTCGTACTGTGGGTGATGCTGTGGAGTTACTCGAACAAAAAGCAGCTAATTTAGTCGAAAATTTAATTAACCAAAATCAGATTAACTCTCCCTTCCAACAGACAAATAAAGAATTAGAATGGATTCGTCAAAAACTTCTACCTTCTCTGCAAAAAACAGACCAAGAAATTATCAACTTATTAATAGGATTAGATGGCAAATATATCCCTAGTGGTTCATCTGGCGCTCCTACAAGAGGTAGACCAGACGTTTTACCTACAGGTCGGAATTTTTACTCTGTAGATATTCGCGCCATTCCTACAGAAACTGCTTGGAGAGTAGGACAATTAGCAGCAGAAAATTTAATCGAAAGATACACTCAAGAAAATGGCGAATATCCTCAAACTTTAGGGTTATCAGTATGGGGAACTTCCACGATGCGAACTGGTGGAGATGATATTGCCGAAGCACTTGCTTTATTAGGTGTAAAACCTGTTTGGGATAGACCTTCTCGAAGAGTTATCGACTTTGAAATTTTGCCAGTTTCAATATTAGGAAGACCCCGTGTAGATGTAACTTTAAGAATTTCTGGTTTCTTTAGAGATGCTTTTCCTAATATTATCGATTTATTCGACCAAGCTGTTATTGCTGTGGCTAATTTAGATGAACCTGAAACAGAAAATCCTTTAGCTGCTCAAGTTAAAAAAGAAGTCAAATATTGGCAAGAATTAGGATTAACAGAAACTCAGGCAAAAGCACGTTCCCATTATCGAATATTTGGCTCTAAACCAGGAGCTTATGGTGCAGGTTTACAAGGTTTAATCGAATCTCAAAATTGGCAAGATGACCAAGATTTAGCCAGAGCTTATATTAATTGGAGTGGCTATGCTTATACAGGAATTAATAATAGTTATAACCAGGAAGCTAGAGCAATAAATTCTCCCGAAGCATTTTCTCAACGTCTTAAAGAAATGCAGATAGTTTTGCATAATCAAGACAATAGAGAACATGACTTATTAGATTCAGATGATTATTATCAATTTCAAGGAGGAATGACCGTTGCAGTTCGTGCTTTAACTGGCAAAAATCCTCATACTTATTTTGGCGATAATTCCATGGCAGAAAATCCCAAAGTTCGACAATTGAAAGAACAAATTGCTAGGGTTTATCGTTCCAGAGTAGTTAACCCTAAATGGATAGCTGGAGTAATGCGTCATGGTTATAAAGGAGCTTTTGAAATGGCAGCCACAATAGATTATTTATTTGCCTACGATGCTACAGCAAAATGTGTAGAAGATTTTATGTATCAAGGAGTAGCAGAAACTTATATTTTTGATGAGAATGTACAATCATTTATTCAAGGAAAAAATCCTTGGGCATTGCGAGATATGGCAGAAAGATTATTAGAAGCAAATCAACGAGGTTTATGGCAGTCAGCTAATCAAAAAATCTTAGATAAATTACAGGCGATCGCTCTAGAGGCAGAAGGAATAATTGAGAATTTAGAATTCAGAATTTAGAATTCAGAATTCAGAATTCAGAAGTAACTTGTACCCATAAATAGTTGAAAATTTTATTAGAAAGTCAAGTCAAACTTTGTCATTTTTGCCGAAAAATTAAGGTGGAAAGCTTCTCCTTTCAAGGAGAAAAAAAAATCTTTTAAACAATCCTATTCTGAAAAAGAAGAGGTAATTATTAATTATTAATTGTTAATTATTAATTATTGAACCAACCTTGTCATTCAAAAAATTCTTGGGCATTGCGAGATATGGCAGAAAGATTATTAGAAGCAAGTCAACGAGGTTTCTGGCAGTCAGCTAATTAAAAAATGTTGGAAAAATTGCAGGCGATCGCTCACTTAAGCAATTGAGAATTATGAATTGAGAATTCAGAAGTAATTTGTATGCAGAAATAGTTGAAAATTTTATTAGAAAGTCAAGTCATATTTTGTCATTGTTACCCAACTTTTTCATTCAAAAAATCCTTGGGCATTGCGAGATATGGCAGAAAGATTATTAGAAGCAAATCAACGAGGTTTATGGCAGTCAGCTAATCAAAAAATCTTAGATAAATTACAGGCGATTTTTTATGATTTTTTTTTGCTAAAACAAACTAATTTTACACCTTATCAGTACGAAAATTGCTATATTCAAATTCAACCAAATCTATAACCTTTTCAAAATAGGCATTAATTTTTCATTGAATGCTTTATATCCTGCCCGATTAAGATGAAGAAAATCTCTACTATATTCTTCCTTAACTTTTCCTTGTTCATTTGCCAAAATCGCTTTTGTATCGAAAATTATCACATCCTTGTTTTCCAAAGAATAAATAAAATCATTCACTTCCTTAATAGCTAACTCTACATCCGGCGACCAAAAAAGTTTTCTCTCAAGTGGCACTTCAGCAATAGGAAAAATAGTTGTCAGAATCACAACCGCACCAAGCTGACGAGATTGCTTGACAATTTCTTTGACATTTGATTTACAGTCATAAATAATTATCTCTTTATTCTCAGGAAATATTGGAATTCTGTATAAATCATTCACACCAACTTGAACTATCACAATATCCGGAGATAAAGGTTTTAGATGTTGATTCAATCTTCCTAAAACTTGCCCTGTAGTTTGCCCATAAATTCCTCGATTAACAAAATTAAAATCATCAAAACCTTTAGGTGAATTCCAACCACGGGCACGAGAATCTCCAAAAAAAAATATAGTTTTTTTTGATTGAGATTTTTAGCCTCTTTGGGATTAGTATCAATCGGATAATATTTTATGGCAAGTGGATTTAATTGTAGAGAGTTTAATTGTAAATAATAATTCCTACTCCTAAAAAATAGGAAATTCAGCCCTACTGAAACTAATATAATTATTGATAAACAGATAATTATCAATTTGTTTTTGTTCATAATTCATCAACGCTAAAATCAAAGTTAAACTAATCTTAGCAAGAAGTAATAGAAGGCAAAAATGACAACTATTGAGTAATGATGGCTATACTGAGGGTTTTACTCAAAAACACTATCTATATATCTAGTCTAGTGAGAAAAAACTATAACGTTATAGATATATAGTGTTTGGAACTTAAAAAGTGCCTAAGTCCTGGTAAAGTTAAGTTTGAAATTAATTATAGTGAAGTATTTTTGTTATGGCTAAAGGATTAGAACGCAGGAAATTTTTAATTTATAGTTCTGCTGCTCTAGGTACGAGTATTTTTCTCAAAGCTTGTGGTGGTGCTAATAACACTAACACTACATCTGGGGCTGACACAATTAAAGTGGGTATTCTCCATTCCCTCAGTGGCACAATGGCAATTAGCGAAACTACGGTAGTTGAAGCGGAAAAGTTAGCTATTGAGGAAATAAATGCTGCTGGTGGTGTATTAGGTAAGCAAATAGAAGCAATTGTAGAAGATGGTGCTTCTGACTGGCCTACTTTTGCTGAAAAGGCTAATAAACTTATTGACCAAGACCAGGTAGTTACTGTTTTTGGTTGTTGGACTTCTGCTTCTCGGAAGTCTGTTTTGCCTGTTTTTGAATCTAAGAATCATATGCTTTGGTATCCGGTGCAATATGAGGGTCAAGAATGCTCGAAAAATATTTTTTACACGGGTGCTGCTCCTAATCAACAAATTGAACCTGCTGTAGATTGGTTGTTAGAAAATAAGGGAAAGGAATTTTTCTTAGTTGGTTCTGATTATGTTTTTCCTCGTACTGCAAATACGATTATTAAGGAGCAGTTAAAAGCTAAAGGTGGTACTACTGTTGGTGAAGATTATTTACCTTTAGGAAATACGGAAGTTACTCCGATTATTACTAAGATTAAACAGGCTTTACCTAATGGTGGAGTGATTTTTAATAGTCTTAATGGTGATAGTAATGTTGCCTTTTTTAAACAGTTGAAAGGTGCTGGTCTGACTCCGGAACAATATCCAGTTATGTCGGTGAGTATTGCTGAGGAAGAAGTTAGACAAATTGGTAAGGAGTTTCTTATAGGTCATTATGCTGCTTGGAATTATTTCCAAACTGTTGAGACAGAAGCTAATAAAAAATGGGTGGCAGATTTTAAGGCAAAATATGGTGCAGACCGAGTAACAAATGACCCGATGGAAGCTGCTTATATTATGGTTTATCTTTGGAAACAAGCAGTGGAAAAAGCTGGTACTACTGATAATTTAGATGCGGTAAGGATGGCAGCTATCGGACAAACTTTTGATGCTCCTGAAGGTTTGGTTACTATGAATGCTAATCATCATATTTCTAAAACTGTGAGAATAGGTCAAGTTCGTGATGATGGTTTATTTAATATAGTTTGGTCTACTGAAGGAGCTATTAAACCTATACCTTGGAATCAATTTGTTCCAGCAACTAAGGGGTTTGCTTGTGACTGGAGTGACCCTAATAAAGGTGGTAAATACAAGATATAATAAGTCTTTGGCTATAAGTCAGAAATTAGAGTAGAATTTTGTACGAGTGGTGGATAAATATGTAGGTTTAATGTTTCTACAAAATATCTAATTTTGTGTGCTGTAATTAGTTGGTCTAAATAGCTCACTAATTACAGCGCTTTCTCGGATGGTAAAGTTGAGTTTAATATTAATTATTTACTTTATTCCCTGCTCTTTGTTAAGTGTTAGCCAAAAAATTAATAATTAATAATTAACTATTACCTTTCCTGAAAATTGATATGATTGACTAAAATAATTTTCTCTCTTTGTAGGGCGACAGATAGTGGCGCAGCTAAGAAGAGGTGTTCAACTTTAATTATTCGCGAAAAATCCTAAAAACTTCTACTTTCTCAACTTGAAAATTCCTTTAATTCTAATTGATGACTATTAAATTTATTCTTCCTTCTTCTTTCTTTCTGATTCTGGAATAATTATCATAACGGAAGAAAATAAAAGCTGGAAATTTCTGATTAGAAGTGGCTCGGTTTCATCTGTTTAATCCGAGAAATGACCTATCTATATCATTATTTGCCTTGATTTATTGTTGTCTTTTTCCTATTTATAATTCTGGAGTAATTATCAAAAAAAACGGAAAAAAAGGAAAGCTGGAAATTTCTGATTAGAAGTGGCTCCGTTTGATCCGATAACTGACTAATATCTTGTCATTATTTACCTGATTTTATTTTCCCTTCTTCCCTCTTATCTCTTCCTTCTTCCTTCTTCCTTCTTCCCTCTTCCTTACCTTAATTAAAATGCAAGAATTATTAATCGCCATATTTAACGGTATAAGTATTGGTTCAGTCTTACTAATTGTCGCTCTAGGATTAGCCATTATTTTTGGACTAATGGGAGTAATTAACTTAGCTCATGGTGAATTAATGATGTTAGGTGCTTATACTACTTTCGTAGTTCAAAATATTTGTAATAGCATAGGTGAACCTATTTCTAATATTTATATTTTTTTCGCCATTCCTATTGCCTTTATAGTCGTAGCGATCGCTGGTTTAATTTTAGAAAAAGGGGTGATACGTTTTCTCTATGGCAGACCTTTAGAAACTCTATTAGCAACTTGGGGAGTTAGTCTGATTTTGCGTCAATTTGTCCGCAGTGTAAATGGAGTCTTAATTATTGGCATAACAGTTTTTTGTCTGTTTTATTTTGGCAGTCTTTACTTCCTCAAAAAACGTCGCTATGATTGGGAAAAAATTAAAAATTTAGCAATAGCAATTATTTGTTTCCTGTCTTTAGCGATCGCTACTACTTTGGGATTTTTATTGACAAGTCCTGGATTAACCAAACCTTGGTTTAGTTCTAGAAATGTTGATGTTACTGCTCCTGTTTGGTTACAAGGTGGATTACCTATTGGTGAGTTTCAATTACCCTATTCTCGGATTTTTATCATTATATTAACTGCTATAAGTTTGCTAGGTATTTACTTATTTTTGAATAAATCAAATTGGGGTTTAAGAATTAAAGCTGTCACTCAAAATAGAAGCATGAGTGCTTGTTTGGGTATTCCAACAGACCGGGTTGATGCTATTACATTCTCTTTGGGTTCGGGGTTAGCTGGAATTGCTGGTTGCGCAATTACTTTATTAGGTTCAGTCGGTCCAAATACAGGGCAAAATTATATAGTAGATGCTTTTATGGTAGTAGTCGTTGGTGGAGTAGGTAATTTATTTGGTACTGTTATTGCTGCTATGGGAATTGGCATTACAAATTATTTAATTGGTTCAGGAACTATAGCTTTAATTTTGGGAAATATAGAAAGTCTAAAATTTTTGACTGACTTCTTCAATTTTTTGGCAACTACCAGCATGGCAAAAGTAACAGTATTTGCTTTAATTATTGTCTTTTTACAAGTTAAACCAGCAGGACTATTTCCACAAAAAGGTCGAATGGATAATTGATAATTGATAAAGAAGCTAATGGTAAGCATTCAGCAGTCAGCTAACAGCTAGCCTCTTTCAGAGGAGCTGCCTCTTTCAGAGGAGCTTCGCTAACGCTAACGTTAACAGCTTTTGAGATACATCTATAATTTCCTGCCACAAATTATATGGTTTAATAACTCAGATTTATGGTTGAAAATTGGCGTTGCTTAAATGTAATGATAATTAGACATCTACTCCACCCATAGGGAGTAGGGAGTAGGCAGCTTTGCTATAGGGGTAAAGAATTGATAATTCCTTTGGGATATAGATATTGATTTTTGATTCTTGGAGATGTCTATTAGCTGAAGGTAAAATTGAAAAACTGATGTTTTGTGCCCAAAGTTAATCTCAAAATCATTACCACTCAGCAACGCCTGAAAATTTAGTAGAAGTTAAAAAAACGCTGGCTTCATTCATTTTTATTGCTAGGAGCTGACTGCTAACTGCTAATAGCTGAATGCTTACCTCAAAACTATGGAACTTTATTGATAACTTAATAGATAATAATTGATATTATTTTTGATTGTTGAAAAGGTCTAATCTAAAGGAGGATGCCAACCAACAGCTACCCAAAGTTTTCTAGCAGCAACTCTACCGGATTATTAGTTCTTAAAGCTGTAACTGTAGCTCGACTAACAGCAGTTATACCTTCAATTTTTGTCCCGTAAGAACTCCATTAAAAATGATGAGACCATTCTTGTTGACGTGGATTAAATTTAGATGAGAGATGGGAGGTGGGGGGGATGGGGAGATCGAGACACCTAGAAACAAAAATCTATTGCACAGTTTTAGGCGTTGGTAATTGGTAAGATGATTTTCTACTAGGGGTGATACCATCACTTACTCTGGTTAGATATTTAGAGGTATCAGAAACAGATTACTCTTAAAGTTTCATCTCTTGATTTACCAACGCCGTTTTAGCTGTGTCAGTCTACTACTGAACTTATCAATTAAGTATGATATTCCCTGTGATACTCTCAATATAAAAAAGAAACGTTAGTTATAATAAAAAAACTTATGAGACAATGTAGACAAATACAACAACTTCTCAGTACCTTCAGGGCAGTCGTCTCCCGCTTGATCATTTTTGTGGTGGTAGTTTGTAACCTGCTGATGATATTTACCTCCTCCCCTACCCCAATGGCAACAGCCTCGCCAGGAGATAGTGTAATGTTAGCGCAAACTTTACAACCTTCAGAAGCCAGCAAAAAAACAGATGAGGCAATTATTCAAGATGTGGATGGTACAACACTTATACGCGAATATATCAGTAAGGCTAGGAAAGGAAGTATTTCTTCTGTCTTCACTATCTTCTTTTTGACTCTTGGGCCACTCAAAATTGTACCTATTTTTGTGAGTCTGACTGCTAATGCTGATGATACACTCCGAAAGAAAATGGCATTTCGTGGGTTTTGGATTTCGACCTTAGTTGTGATGTTGATTTCCCTTGTCGGTATAGAAATAGTGGACAAATATGGAATCCCTATTTCTGCTCTAATGATGGCAGCAGGAATTGTGCTGTTTTTAGTCTCACTAGGAATCATAATGACTCAGTATGGCTCGGCTGCTCCCCCTCCATCTTCTCCAGAAAATCCATCCCTTGATTTAGTTGTTACTCCCCTAATTTTTCCTACAATCTTAACCCCCTATGGAATTGCCATAGTTATGCTCATCATGTCCATTCTGAAGAAAGTAATAGGCCATGAAGTTTTGGTTTTGGGATTGTTAATGGTGATTATGGTACTCAACCTATTAAGTATGCTTTATGCCCGTCAAATTCTCAAGGTGTTGAAGCCATCAATTCTCAAAGTTGTAGGACTGGTGTTAGGAATGGTTCAGCTTTCTCTAGGTATTACCTGGATATTTACAGCCATTAGAATGGAAGTTTTAGTAATTCGATCGCTTTTGACATCCTAACCAAGAAATAATATCAAATTCAGTAGGGTGCATTAATGAAATGTAACCCACCTTACTAGACTACTGATAATTGATAACTGAAAAGAAGGCGATCGCTCTATGATTCCAAAAGAAAAACCAAAACAAAAAAATCAAGTATTTTTCCAAAAATTATTCCTGGAATACTGACGCATTCGTTCAATAACTTCGGGATATTTATCCATATATTCTAATGATTTTAAAGGTGGATAAACTACTCTATCTTTCCTTTGATTTACTTGATAAATGTAAGCAGAAAAAGCCTCTTCATCATCTTGATTAGATAAAACATAATTTTTAACTCTTGAGAAGTCATAGTTTTAAAATCAGGTTTTTTATTCATTTGCTCCATTCACCATTAGGTTGAATTTGAATCTCAATATCTTCCTCAATTAACATAAATATATTCTTACTATGCTCATCTAATCTTATCAAGTTAATTGGTAAATAAAATTTTGTTACCCAACAAGATAGGATATAACATTGTAAGAGTTGTGCTTGTGTAGGAATAATTTTTCCTCCAAAAACTAAACAAATAACATTAGTTATCAGACAAAGAAAGCGATCGCCACATCTTGTAGCAAACATTTATAACGCTTGGTATTACCTAAATATTCAAATCTTTATCAGGCGAAGATTTTGAATTTTGTGAATATCTCCTTACTCTCATCAGATTTGGTATAAGATGAAACGATCTACTACAAATTTTGCACTAAATTAACTGTATATGTCTACTATTCTCCATATTCCTTATTCCCCAAATATGATCAAAAATCAACATCATAAATTATTAATTAAAATCGGCATAATAACAGCAATAACTTTAATCTTTGCCATCATAATGCCATTAACTTTACCAGGATTTAGACTAAAATTATTAGGGCGTTTTATCTCTCTAGCAATTGTGGCTTTAGGCATAGATTTAATCTGGGGTTATACTGGCTTATTAAGTTTAGGTCATGGCATATTTTTTGCATTAGGAGGTTATGCCTTAGCAATGCACCTCAAACTACAATTGTCAGAAGGAGAATTACCAGAATTTTTCACTCTTTATGGTGTAGAAAAACTTCCCCTATTTTGGCAGCCTTTTCACTCCTTTCCTCTCACAATTTTAGCAATTATAATTTTCCCTGCTATTGTGGCAGCAATTCTCGGTTATCTAGTATTTAAAAATCGAATTAAAGGAGTCTACTTTTCCATCCTTACTCAAGCAGCTTTACTTGTATTTTTTAACTTTTTCAACGGTCAACAAAAATTAATCAACGGTACAAACGGTTTAAAAACAGACACAGAAAAATTTTTCGGTATTTTAGCAGGGTCTGACCAAGCACAATTAATATTTTATGAAGTAACAATTATTAGTCTAATCGCCACTTATTTAATTTGTAGTTGGCTAACCAGTGGTAGATTTGGTCGTCTATTAATTGCCATTAGAGATGATGAAACTAGAGTAAGATTTTCTGGATATAATCCCACCGAATTTAAAGTTTTAGTATTTGCTATTTCTGGTGCCATTGCCGGAATTTCTGGAGCATTATATACAGTTCAAAGTGGTATTGTTACCCCTAGTTATATGGAAGTAGCTTTTTCAATTGAAATGGTTATTTGGGTTGCCGTAGGAGGTAGAGGAACTTTAGTCGGTGCAATTATTGGTACATTATTAGTTAATTTCGGACGTACTTTTTTAAGCGAACAATTTCCCCAAATCTGGTTATTTTTTCAAGGTGCGTTATTTTTATTAGTCGTGACAATATTACCTAATGGAATAGTCGGTTGGTGGCAAGAATATGCTTGGCTAAAGTTGCGATCGCTTCTTGAAAGTCAAAAGTCAAAAGTCAAAAGTCAAAAGTAATACAGCTATCTTACCTGTGATAGTCATTTGAAATTCAAAAGTA
>NZ_RCBY01000689.1 GCF_003838195.1 Okeania hirsuta | reverse complement strand
ATCTGAAGCCACTGAAATTGATTATTTAATTACAAATAAACAATAGACTTGTCGCTTTATAACTTAAAATCCCCCCAAAAACCTTGTTATGTAAGGATTGTAGCTATTGGATAGCAAAAAATATTGGAATTATTGCTCTGTCTAGGTTAGAGTGATTTTTCCCCTTTATTTAGCGACAACTCTAATATAAAAGTGTGACTGGAGAATGGATAGTTACAACCTTTTCTGATAGAAACTATCTTGAAAAATTTTATAGGGAAGCTAAGGGATGGTTGGGTTTAAAAGAATATCAAGTCCGAGATCAAACAAGTCGAATGCGCCATTTTATTTTGGTTTTTGTTGCCTATACTTTCATTCTCTATCAACAATTAATGGGAGGCTTGAGAAAGCGTTATTCTCGCGCCACTTTGACAAATTTTACAGAGACATGAGAAGCATTTATAACTGGTGTTTCCTACAAATTTTTTTGCTGGTGACAACAGAATCAAGAAATTTTTGCTCAACATAAAGCTGAGTTATATCAAATCCGGTAGCATCGGAGTAATTAAACCTGAATTTTCGGCCACCAATGGTAC
>NZ_RCBY01000688.1 GCF_003838195.1 Okeania hirsuta | reverse complement strand
CCAAACCTTCCCACCAAAAAACCTCAAAAGGAAACTCCATAAAATCATTCCAACGAACTTTTGAGTCTGTATTGAATTTACAACAAGATTTTCCGGAACTTATTTTCTGTCATTCGACTCCGGCACTATATGAATGGATAGAAATAAATAGACCAGATTTATTTAATAGAATTAAAGCGCAAGTAGAGTTGGGAAAGTGGGAGTTTGTTGGGGGTTTGTGGGTAGAACCAGAGTTAAATACTGTGAGTGGGGAATCAATTGTTCGTCAGGTTTTATATGGTCAAGGTTATTTTTGGGATAAGTTTGGCCATATAAAACCTGACGAATAATTGATTTCCTACTCAGAGTTAAATACTGTGAGTGGGGAATCAATTGTTCGTCAGGTTTTATATGGTCAAGGTTATTTTTGGGATAAGTTTGGCAGATTTTCTCTTGTAGCTTGGTTGCCGGATAGTTTTGGTTTTTGTTGGCAACTTCCACAAATTCTTCAGGGTGGGGGTATGGAATATTTTGTGACTCAAAAGTTGCGTTGGAATGATTTTATGGAGTTTCCTTTTGAGGTTTTTTGGTGGGAAGGTTTGG
>NZ_RCBY01000687.1 GCF_003838195.1 Okeania hirsuta | reverse complement strand
GGAAAGTTATAAAACTCTCCAGCAAGAATCTCAAGGACAACTAGCTCAACTAAAACAACTAGAAGAGCAAATTGCTTTGATGGTATCTAGGGAAGTATACGATTCTTTGCAAGACCAATCACAGGAGCAAATTGCTCTTCTAGTTGTTTTAGTTGAGCTAGTTGTCCTTGAGATTCTTGCTGGAAAGTTATAAAACTCTCCAGCAAGAATCTCAAGGACAACTAGCTCAACTAAAACAACTAGAAGAGCAAATTGCTTTGATGGTATCTAGGGAAGTATACGATTCTTTGCAAGACCAATCACAGGAGCAAATTGCTCTTCTAGTTGTTTTAGTTGAGCTAGTTGTCCTTGAGATTCTTGCTGGAAAGTTATAAAACTCTCCAGCAAGAATCTCAAGGACAACTAGCTCAACTAAAACAACTAGAAGAGCAAATTGCTTTGATGGTATCTAGGGAAGTATACGATTCTTTGCAAGACCAATCACAGGAGCAAATTGCTCAAGTTGAGCAACTAGAATCTCAGATAGCTTCAATGGTATCAAAGGAAGTTTATCAGAATCTTCAGCAAGAGTCACAAGAGCAAAT
>NZ_RCBY01000686.1 GCF_003838195.1 Okeania hirsuta | reverse complement strand
AAAACTTAAATTTCCTGTAGATATCCACGCTAACTTTTACACAAACGATACCAACAGACATGATATTACTTATTCCTTCTTCTTTCTTCCTTTTTCCCTCTTCCTTCTTCCTTCTTCAATAAATCAAAAACTATGACAGATATTTGAAATTTATTAAACAAATTAGCTGCTCAAGAAGCACAATTAAATAATATTCAATTTCTAGCACCTTGTATAAGAAATGGGCGAGTCAAAACAAAAGTAGCAGGAATGGTTTATACCTTTCAAACTCAACCTAAAAAAATTGAAGGTTGGGGAATTTTTCAACCAATTAATGACAAAATAGCAAAATTTGTAGAAGAACCAAATTTGCCTCAATTAGAGGAATATTTCCAACTTTTAAAACCTCTTAGATTATTCCTTGCTTGTCAATTAAAAGGGCAAAAATGGCTAGCATATCCAACCCAGAACGAGCTAAATTTTCAGTAATATTTGCTCCTAAAGCACCTGCACCACAAATAGTTATTGACAAATTTTTTAGCTTTGTCATAACTTCTGAACTGCGGTAAATTTGTTCGTGAAAAAACATAGTTTGGAAGGAAGAAGGAAG
>NZ_RCBY01000685.1 GCF_003838195.1 Okeania hirsuta | reverse complement strand
GCTATTCAAGATATTGATTATGGCAACCCTATTTCTAACAATATTTTCTTTGCAGATGGAGAAACACAACAAACTGTCAGTATTCCAATTATTGATGATTCTATAATTGAGGGAAATAGAACTGTTAATTTGAGTTTGAGCAATGTTACTGGTGATGCAACTATTGGTCAACCTGCTACTGCTATTTTAGAAATTCTTGAGGATGAAGTTTCACCCCCTGCAAAGAAAATATTGTTAGAAATAGGGTTGCCATAATCAATATCTTGAATAGCTGTACCATTGGCAAGGTTGAGAGTAGCACTCTCAACCTTGCCAATGGTACAGCTATTCAAGATATTGATTATGGCAACCCTATTTCTAACAATATTTTCTTTGCAGATGGAGAAACACAACAAACTGTCAGTATTCCAATTATTGATGATTCTATAATTGAGGGAAATAGAACTGTTAATTTGAGTTTGAGCAATGTTACTGGTGATGCAACTATTGGTCAACCTGCTACTGCTATTTTAGAAATTCTTGAGGATGAAGTTTCACCCCCTGCAAAGAAAATATTGTTAGAAATAGGGTTGCCATAATCAATATCTTGAATAGC
>NZ_RCBY01000684.1 GCF_003838195.1 Okeania hirsuta | reverse complement strand
TTCCTGTAGATATTCACCCTTGGGTTTACACAAACGATATAAACGGACATGATATAATTCTTGGGCCGACAGATATAACTGACAGATAGATTTAACCAGGTCGCGAAAAGCTACTGGGTCAGAGGGATTAGAGTTTAACCAGTAACGATGACGATGAGGTTGTAGAGTCGCTTCCTTTTAAAAAACGCCCCACACTGCGGGGTGAAATCTTCTCCACAATCCTTCTATCTATGGCTTCTTCTGCTAGCTCCCTTGGAGTCCAATGACTCACTGGTCTTTGAGATTGTTTTGGGTCTTCACAGGCCATTGCTACGATTTGGACTACTTGTTCCACGGAGAAAAATTTGGTTGTTCCTGGTCGGGGAGCATCACTGAGAATCTCTTCTATCAGTTTCCTTAACTTCTTGTCGCTCACCTGTTGAGTTTCAGCAATTGCAAGTTGTTCAGAAGCCTCCAACCACCTTTTTCGCCACTGCCTCACTTGCCTTCGATGTAGTTGTAGTTGTTCACTGATCGCTGTATTGTTGGTTCCAGAGGCAGCAGCTAGGATGAGTTTTACCCTTCTGACCAGGCCATAGGAATTGGTGGTCTGAAGGGT
>NZ_RCBY01000683.1 GCF_003838195.1 Okeania hirsuta | reverse complement strand
GAAAGAAGATGAGCGAGTAGAACTAATAAGAGGAGAAATTCTCAAAATGTCCCCAGTAGGTTGTCACCATGCAGCTTGTGTAAATCGTTTAAATAAATTATTTTCTCAAAAGTTAGACGATCTAACTCTAGTCAGCGTTCAAAACCCTGTTGAATTAGATGATTATTCTGAACCATGACCAGATATAGCTTTGTTAGAACCAAAAGCAGATTTTTATTAATCAGGACATCCCCAGTCTCAGGATTTATTTTTGGTAATTGAAGTGGCAGATAGTACGATTCAATTCGACCGTGAAGTTAAAGTTCCTCTTGATGCAGAAAATAATGTAATTGAGGTTTGGTTGGTAGATATTAATGAGGAATGTTTGGAGGTTTATTGACAACCTATTGGTAGTGGTTATAAACAAGTACAAAAGTTAGAGCGTTGTGAAAAATTTTTTACCAAAGTGTGACTTGCTGGAATTTGATTTACTAAATCTTCAAACTTAAACTTATAATCTTCATCCAATAACCTATCAACTTCCACATTCCTAGTTCCCGTCAACAAACAAACTAAAGTTGCAGGAGTAATAACAAAATATCTATGCAAGTTACTATATTT
>NZ_RCBY01000682.1 GCF_003838195.1 Okeania hirsuta | reverse complement strand
CCAGAATCCTTAATTTCCCCCGAATCATGAACGTTTTGATTATTGAAGATGAAACTCCAGCTGCAGAAAAGCTGGAACGTTACCTGCTCAAACACGACGCTGCTACAGATATAAAAGCCTGCCTTACCTCCATCCATGATTCGGTGATTTACCTGAAAGATAAGCAACATGAGTTGGACCTTATTTTTATGGACATTCAGCTCTCCGACGGCTTGAGTTTTGAAATCTTTTCTCAAGTCTCGATTAAGAAGCCGGTCATTTTCACCACAGCCTTTGACGAATATGCCATCGATGCATTCAAAGTCAACGGCGTAGATTACTTACTCAAGCCCATCCGATTTACCGACCTTTCAAATTCCTTGAAAAAATTGGATGTATTGAGGGAACAGTTATTAGGCAAACCGAACTTAGGGAATGAGTCAAAGCTTCCAGAAGAAGCCCTATAAGGAACGTTTCATGGTAAAAGTCGGGGCACACATCAATGCCATCGCGGTTCAGGAGGTATTATTTTTTCGGGCAGATGGCAGAAGCGTTTATCTCTATACAAAATAACGTAAAAATGAAAAATTATCCTTACTAGTTTCCCTTTAGCCAGGTCTTGAACTCAG
>NZ_RCBY01000681.1 GCF_003838195.1 Okeania hirsuta | reverse complement strand
TTTCGTTGCCTACCATTTCTCAACAACCTCAGACTGCTAAAATTACAACTACTCCAACAGAAGCAACAAAACCTGTTTCTACAACTATCTCTAAACAGGAAAATGGAAGCGAAACTGCTGTAAATTTTACTTTGGCAAAGGCAATTTCTAATGAAGTAGGTGGAATAGTTAATTCTGTAGTTGCTTTAAATTCCCATATTATCAGTGGTAGTAGTAACGGGATGATTTCAGTCAGGGATATTCAGAATGGCGAAGTCATAGCTATTTGGAAAGCTCACGCAGAATCAATAAATTCAGTGGCAGTAACTCCCAATGAAGAGTTAGTTATCAGTGGTAGTGATGACAAAACTATCAAAATTTGGAAACTACCCAAAAATAAAAATGTCACTGATATTACTCTGGTGCAGACTCTCACTGGACATAACGATGTGGTAGATGGAGTAGCGATCGCATTGATAATCTCAGAATGTCCTTCTAAGGTTCGGAGCAACTCTCCAGTACTTAAATTCCAAATTTTAATAGTTCTATCCCAACTCCCGCTTACCAACATTTCACCATCAGGAGCGATCGCTACTCCATCTACCACATCGTTATGTCCAGTGAGAGTCTGCACCAGAG
>NZ_RCBY01000680.1 GCF_003838195.1 Okeania hirsuta | reverse complement strand
TGACTGCAATTGCGTTGGAACATTAGTGGATAGTGATCAGGACGGTGTATGCGACAGTGATGATGTTTGTCCAGGCTTTGATGACAAGGCAGACGCAGACGGGGATGGAATACCCAATGGCTGCGATAGCTGCGATGGCAATATAGCTGGCACTAGCTGTGATGACGGTGACCCATGTACTACCAATGATGTTTACGATGCCGATTGTAATTGCGCCGGAACCTATACCGACAGTGATCAAGATGGCGTCTGTGACGCGGAGGATGTCTGTCCTGGACATACATCATCGTTATCGCATACTCCATCCTGATCAGAATCTTGGAAAGTACCTGCACAATTACAGTTGGCGTCGTAAACGTCGTTGACCGTACATGGATCATTGTCATCACAGCTGGTTCCGGTTAGACTTCCATCACAAGTGTCACAGCCATCTGGGGTACCATCATTATCGCCATCAGCATTGTCATCGAATCCTGGGCATATATCGTCGTTGTCACAAACCCCATCCTGATCGGAGTCCTGGAAAGCTCCCGCGCAATTGCAGTCCGCATCATACACATCGTTGATCGTACATGGATCATTATCATCGCAACTAGTTCCGCTTAAAGTATTATCACAGTCG
>NZ_RCBY01000068.1 GCF_003838195.1 Okeania hirsuta | reverse complement strand
AATTTTGAACACCGTGTAGACGGTGGGGTATTAAACCCACAAAGAAAATGATAATGAATAATTAACAATTAATTGCTTAGGCAAAATTAATTACCTAATTTTATTCCCTAGTATTAAAATGTGGGTTATAGATATAGCAAATAACAGAAAGGAATACCTGGCACAGGAGCAAGATGCTCCCACTGTTCTTGTAATAAAAATAATGACAATGCACGACCATTACAATACACCACCACCTGATATTTAAGTTATTTATTCTGACTCCTGACTCCTGACTCCTAATAACAGTTTGATAAATGTTTGCTACGAATTTCTGTTGCCTGTTGCCTGTTGCCTGTTGCCTATTCCCTATTCCCTATTCCCTATTAATTTAAATTCCCTATATGTTAAATAACCAAAATCTAAAAAGCTCAAATGGCAAAGTAAATAACTCACCAGAAAATGATTTTAACTTTGCTTATTTAGACGAACAAACAAAACGTTCTATTCGCCGTGCTTTACTCAAAGCAGTCGCCATTCCTGGTCATCAAATACCTTTCGGTTCCAGAGAAATGCCAATGTCTTATGGATGGGGTACGGGTGGCATTCAAGTTACAGCTTCAATCATTGGAAAAAAAGACATTTTAAAAGTAATTGACCAAGGAGCGGATGATACAACAAATGCAGTGAATATTCGTCGCTTTTTTGTGAAAGTTTGTGGAATAGAAACAACAGAAAAAACTACAGAAGCAACAATTATTCAAACCCGCCATCGGATTCCAGAAACTCCACTTCAGGAAGGTCAAATTATTGTTTATCAAGTGCCTATCCCGGAACCATTGAGATGGTTAGAACCCTCTGAAAGAGAAACTAGAAAAATGCACGCTTTAGAAGATTATGGAGCAATGTATGTAAAATTGTATGAGGATATTACGAGATTAGGAGATTTTGCTACGACCCATGATTATCCAGTAATGGTAAATGACCGTTATATAATGAGTCCGACTCCTATCCCACGATTTGATAATCCTAAAATGAATTATTTACCTGCTTTACAACTTTTTGGCGCGGGAAGAGAGAAGCGAATTTATGCAATACCTCCTTATACTCAGGTGAAAAGTTTAGATTTTGAAGATTATCCTTTTACTGTAGAAAAATGGGATAAAGCTTGTGAGTTTTGCGGTTCTACAGAAAGTTTTTTGGATGAAATTCTGATAGACGATCTAGGAAATAAAATGTGGGTCTGTTCTGATACAGATTATTGTAATCAACGGCAAAAACAACTTGAAGAAGGAAGAAGGAAAAAGGAAGAAGGAAAAAGTGGATGAGCATAGTCTTTAATACAGCACTTCCTGTCTGATAACCCCAACCAATTTTCATTAATGGATAATGGATAATTACCTCGGGTTTTAACCGTTACGGAATTGAATATAAGGAAATATCCTAGCACTTTTTTTCCCCTTGAAAGAGGAGACGAATAAAGCTGAATTATTTAATTAACAATTATTAATTATTAATTATTCGGTAAGCACCGTTTCAAGAATTGATAATTGATAATTACCTTTCTCTAAAAGGTAATTAACAATTATTAATTATTAATTATTCGGTAAGCACCGTTTCAAGAATTGATAATTGATAATTACCTTTCTCTAAAAGGAAGAGAATTAAATAAATAAAAGGTAAGCATTCAGCTATTAACTGTCAGCTATAGCGCAAAAAGACTCTCTCCTTAAGGACAGTGTTAAAATGTAAGCATTCAGCTATTAGTGGTCAGCTCAAGCGCAATAAAAATAAATGAACCAAGTATTTGCTTTACTTCTACTACATTTTTAAACTAAGAATTGAAGCACAAGAACAACGGGCTTAAATTGTCCATTAAAGGTAATAAAGCTGACAACCGATAGCTGACTGCTGTTTGCGCAGCATTCCGGAGGAAATGCTTACATAAAAGCTAAATTAAAACTACATCATGGTGGATTATGGAACCATTATTAAATGTTGAAAAATTGAGTAAGTTTTATAGGAATATAAAAGCTTGTGACTGTGTTTCTTTCAATCTCTATACTGCCCAAGTTTTAGGAATAGTAGGAGAATCAGGTTCAGGCAAATCTACTTTATTAAATGCTATTGTAGGAAACATACCAATTGAAGGCGGAAATATCACCTATACTACCTCTAGCGGAGAAGTATTAACACTCCCAAAACTATCAGAAACTCGTCGTCGTTTATTAATGCGAAATGAATGGGGATTTGTTCAACAAAATCCTCGTGATGGTTTACGAATGAATGTAACTGCTGGAGCAAATATTGGCGAACGTTTAATGAATATAGGAGTAAAAAATTATGGAAAAATTCGGGAAGAAGCAGCTTATTGGTTAAGGCAAGTAGAAATAGATATTAATAGAATAGATGACTTACCAAAAATGTTTTCTGGAGGGATGCAACAACGTTTACAATTAGCTCGTGTTTTAGTCACAAAACCGAGGTTAATATTAATGGATGAACCTACTGGAGGTTTAGATGTTTCGGTACAAGCTCGTTTATTAGATTTAATTCGTTCTCTGGTGCGAAATCTCAGTTTAAGTGTTATTTTAGTTACCCATGATTTAGGGGTGATTAGATTACTTGCTCACCGTTTATTAGTAATGAAAAATGGGCAAATTGTTGAGTCTGGTTTGACTGATCAAGTATTAGATGACCCTCAACATTCTTATACTCAACAATTAGTTAGTTCAACATTAATTCCATGAGTTATATCATGTCCGGCAGCATCAGTATTGTAAGCGTGAAGGTAAGGAAGAAGGAAGAAGGAAGAGGGAAGAGGGAAAAGGGAAAAGGTAGGAAGGTTTAAGAGCAAGAAAAAAACTTTAATTTCCTGTATATATTCACGCTTTGGTTTACACAAACGCGCGCCAACGGACATAATATTAAGGAAGAAAGAGCGAGGGAAAAAAAATTATGACAAAAGTCAAAATTACATCTTTTTTTGTCCTGGTTTGTCTGACGTACATTTTTCTTTTGCCTATTCCTGACTTCTGCCAAATTTTGACTGTTACCTATTGCTATATTTGTCAAATCTTTTGAGTTGACCCAACCTACGGGAAACAAATTTTTCAGCATCAGCATTTCACGGTACTCAAATATGAAAAATTATTGATGACTACTCAACTACTAACAACTAATCATCAACTAGAAAATAGTGTGGTCGAAACTTCTCGACTACTCAAAGCACAAGCAAAAAAATTAGGAAGAAATTCTCATCCCTTTGCTTGTTTCAGCAATATGACAATCAAAAACAACTATACAGTAGTTGAATATTGACTAAGGAATTATCAAATTATCTAACCTTTTTTGCGTTGACCCAACATGGTGAGAAGCAAATTTTTCAGCATTAGTATCTCACCTGACTTAGAGATAAGAAATTATTGATGACTACTCAAACCTTAATAACTAATCATCAGCTAGAAAATAGTGTGGTCGAAATTTATCGACTACTCAAAATACAAGCAAAATAATTAGGCAAAAATTATCATAATGATAGGTTTCGTTAAGAGGATAAATTATCTCGCCAAAACCTATACAATAGTTAAATATTAGGTAAATAATTATCAAATTTTCTAGTTTCAGCCATCGCAATAATTTGACTTTTAACTATTGCTATATTTGCCATATTTTTTGGTTTTACCCAACTTACGAGAAACAAAAAAAAAATCACTATCAACATCTTACAGTACTCAAATATGAAAAATGATTTATGACCGAAAAATTATGGTTAATAGCTTCCCTTTTTCAAGGGATGAGAAAACAGAATATTCTAGATTTCAATCCTCTTGCTTTCCTACGGAATGCTGCGCAAACAGCAAGATGTACTGATAACTGATAACTAATAATTGATAACTGAAATGACTATTCAACTACTAACAGCAAATAATCAGCCAGAAAATACTTTCCCAGAAAACTCTTTATTATTAAAAGCAGAAGCATTAGAAAAAAGCTTTACTTTACACAACCAAGGCGGAGTAAAATTATCAGTCTTAAAAAATATTTCTCTCAGTTTAACAGCAGGAGAATGTATTGCTTTATCTGGTAAGTCTGGTTCGGGAAAATCTACATTTATGCGTTGCCTTTACGGTAACTATCGAGTCGATAAAGGTTCGGTTTTAATCAAACATAAATCTACCTGGGTCGATCTTCCTAAATTAGCACCCCATCAAATATTAGAAGTACGAAAAAATACTATTGGTTATGTTAGCCAATTTTTACGAGTAATTCCTCGTGTGGCAGCTTTAGAAGTAGCAGCAGAACCTTTATTAGAATTAGGAACTGAGCCAAAAGTAGCCTATCAAAAAGTGGCAGAATTATTCGATCTATTGAATTTACCAAAACGTCTTTGGCATCTTTCTCCTACTACTTTTTCTGGAGGTGAAAAACAACGAATTAATCTCGCCAGAAGCTTAACAGTTGATTATCCAATTTTATTATTAGATGAACCAACATCAGCTCTAGATTCTGTCAATCGTCAAGTAGTAATTGAACTTTTAGAAAAACGCCTAGTTAATGGGTGTGGTTTAATCGGCATTTTCCATGATGAAGAAGTAAAAAGAAGACTTTGTACCAGGGAAATTATGTTTGGAATTTAGTTAATAGATATCTCCATAAAATAGGGAGTAGGAAGTAGGAATTTTGCATGAAACGTCCGTACAGAGTAGGGGGAAATAATTGATAATTTATGTACGATAATTGATTTTATTTTTGATTTTTGGAGATGTTTAATGAAACCTAAGCATTCAGCCGTCAGCTATGAGTCATCAACTATTGCTTTTGAGCTTTATTAAACCCTATATTCAGGTAAGCATTCAGCTATCAGCCATCAGCTATCAGCTTTTTTTATTACCTTTAAAGGAGGAAAAAGTAATTGAGATATTTCCAATAATTAGTTGAAAATGTATTATGAAATTAAGCAGATGGCTGCTTTATTAATTAAAAAGCTGAGAGCTAACTGCTTATGGCTGAATGCTTAGATATTAAGGGGTATTATTAAGTCAGAATCCAGTGATAATTAAATCTTACAAAAACAGGTTCCTTTGAGGTTAAAGTCTATATTCATTTAAACACTTCCTTCATAGGAAAGTTTTATTGCGCTCGAACTGACAGCTAATAGCTGAATACTTACAATGAAACTTAAACAATTTTCCAGCCAAAATAGTGAATTTAAAACATTTTTCATTGAACAGTATCATTTTTTGACTATGGGGTAGTTTTTATTAAAAACAACATCTAGAAAAAGAAAAAAATGAGAAGGTTGAAAGTTTTGTATTTTATCGCAAAAGTAAAGTTAGAGCTTATGAAAAATTAGAAACCATAGAATATCAATAATTAGCCTTAATGAGCCTTTTGGCTTTTGTCATACTTTTATTGATCTTCCCTCGAAATAATGAAAATAGTTAGTAAGCATTCAGCGGTCAGCTATAAGCTATTAATTCATTGCTTTTTATAGCAGGAATTAGTATTGAGATATTTAAGGATAATTCAAAGTATTGTAAAAAAAACTAACCTTGACCTTAGCAGTGTATATTCATTATTTATGAAACAGCTAAAAGCTGACTGCGAGCTAGCTGTTTGCGCAGCATTCCGCAGGAAATGCTTACAATAGTTAAACTTCATAATCAATAGTAATTTTATCTGCCAAAATTGGCTTAATCAAAGTCTTAATAATTTCTTGATGATAGGCATTTTTTGCATAAGCATCAAGAGCAACTTGATCCTTAAATTGCACTACTAAACCATTTTGAAAACCTTGAGAAAGCTCCGAGAAATTATTCCCACAAGATATATCAATTATTTCCGGCACTTTCTCTTTCATTCCTTTTAAAGCAGACATAACCGAGGTAATAGTTTCTGCTGAAGTATCTGGATGCCACTTAAATAAAACTATATGTACTATCATATAAATCAATCTTTCAAAACTGCTCCTGTATTTTAACAGAAATAGAGGTTACTATAGAGAAACTAAAAATTCCAATTGGTTAATTTAAGATTAACTGTTGATTAAATAAATATGAACGAACAAATTTACACAAACTATCGCCTACAGTTACCAGACCAAGAAACTATTGGTACTCTCATAGTTCGTGATGGAAAAATAGCCGAAATTCAGCCAGGAATAGTTAATATTGGTCAAGATGGTCAAAGAGAATATTTAATGCCTGGACTGATAGAACTTCATACAGATAACCTAGAAAAATGTATGTCTCCTCGCCCTGCTGTAAAATGGCCTTTAGCAGCAGCAGTATCTTACCACGACCGAGACTTAATTACTTCTGGAATTACAACAGTTTGTGACGCGATCGCCATTGGAGATATTAAACCTAATTCTGTTCGAGTTAAGCGTTTTGGTGAAATGATTGAAGCTATTTTTGAGGGGCAAAAAACAGGTAGACTTCTGACAGATCATCGGCTACATTTACGTTGTGAAATTTCCTTTGAAGATATATTTACTGCTGCAGAAAAATATGCAAATAATCCGTTTCTTTCTCTCATGTCTTTGATGGATCATACTCCTGGTCAAAGACAATTTGTGAGTGTGGAAAAATATAAAGAATATTACATGGGTAAGTATGGAATTAGCGAAACAGAAATGAATAAATTTATTGCCCATCGTCAGGAAACTCAACAACAATATGCTCCTAAAAATCGTCAAGCATTAGTTGAATTAGCAAAACAAAATGGAATTTCCCTAGCTTCTCACGATGATGCAACAATAAGTCATGTGCAAGAAGCTTTAGAGAATGGGGCAGTTTTAGCAGAATTTCCAACTACTTTAGAAGCGGCAAAAGAAGCTCATAATTCTGGATTACAAGTATTGATGGGAGCGCCGAATTTAGTATTAGGAGGTTCTCATTCTGGAAATGTATCTGCAATGGAATTGGTAGAGCAAAATTTAGTAGATGTAATTTCTTCAGATTATGTACCTCGGAGTCTATTACAATCTATTTTTATTATTAGTCATAAAATTGGTAAACCTTTATATGAAGCTATGAAATTAGTTACAATTAATCCAGCTAAAACTATTAATTTATCTCACGATAGAGGAAGTTTAGAAGTTGGCAAACGTGCCGATTTAATTACGGTACATGATGATGGTATAGTCCCCCATTTAACTTCAGCGATCGTTAATGGCCGTCGTGTTGCTTAAACTGTTGATTTTACAGAAGGGAGGATTTTTTTAAGTCTTACTTCACGGAAATTTTGCCAAAATTAAATGTAAAATCAATCAAGTATTTTAGGCTGTAAAAATTTGTGGGCTAATTCCCCTTAACAAAATTTCAAAACTTAGTATGAAGGTTGCTATGGTAAATTTTCACCCTAGTCAAAAAATCTAGTTAATGGTTAAAAAAGTCATAATTTCACTGAAATAGATAACCCTAAAAAACACCATCAAATAACGGTAAAATTTCATTGACTAGAATTATAAAGTCAAGAGTAAATCTGTTTTAATTAACCCCTAACAACTAATTATACTAATTCCCAAAAATAATGCTATACTTCATAAAAAATTCAGTTATTAAGTAATAATAATTGTTAAGTAATGTTTGTAACGATTCCCGGTATTAAACCAAAATATCTTATTTCTTTGAACCCTACTCCCTACTCCCTAACCCTCAAAGATATGTAGCAATACTTTTGATATTTGGCATTATTTTTTATCACTTATAAATACACAATGAAAATGAAACCCGATATAAAAACAATCATTCAAATTCTTTCCTCAAAAGGTCATATTCAATATAATCAAGAATCTATTAGTCAACTAGAACACGCTCTCCAATGTGCTACTTTAGCAAAAACAGCAAAAGCTAATAATGAACTAATTGTGGCTTGCTTATTTCACGACTTAGGACATCTAATTCACGACTTAGGAGAAGATGCTGCAAACAAAGGTATTAACGACCATCATGAATATCGTAGTATCAAATATTTAAAACATTTATTTGGAGAAGCTGTAACAGAACCAATTCGCCTTCATGTTGAAGCAAAACGTTATCTTTGTGCAACAAAACCTAACTATTTTTCAAGTTTATCACCAGCTTCTCAACAAAGTTTAGAATTACAAGGAGGAATATTTTCTTCTGATGCTGCTGCTCAATTTATTCATCAACCCTATGCAAAAGATGCAGTAAAACTAAGAATTTGGGATGACCAAGCTAAAGTTGTTGGTTTTAAAACTCCAGATTTAAAACACTTTACTCAGATAATTCTTGAAGAAGGAAGAAGGAAGAAAGAAGAAGAAAGAAGAAAGAAGGAAGAAGTAAAAAGTGGATAGGGACTCAAACCCCAACCAATTGTAAACATCCTGTAGATGGCGCGTTATTAAACCCAAAAGAAAAAGATAAAACTATGATAATTTAGGTAAGCATTTCCTTCGGAATGCTGCGCAAACAGCCATTAGTTATTGATTAGAGGAGGAGTTTATTAATGGATAATTGAAATGGATAATGGACAATTACCTCTCCCTTTTAGGGCTATCCCTGATAAGGAACTTCTGAAAACCTTGTGGGGAGCAGGGGAGTAGGGAGTAGGGGAGAAGGGAGAAGCAGTCAATAAAGCTTGGCAAAACTACTTAAGTCCTCAAAAAAAATGTACTTTTCAATACATGATTTTTGAAGAAAAAGCCTCTGAAACACTCACACATAACTTGTCTCTAAAAGTCAATTTTTATGTCAAGAAAGATGTTTATAAATCATAGCTTTTAGGGAGAGGATTGACCAATAAGGAAAAAATTTATTCTCTTGGTCGATTAGATATGGCGAGGAAACCTCGCCATCCCTCGACCGCTTTTTTCCCCTTGAAAGGGGAGGCTTTTACCCTAAAATTGTTTAATTATTTAATTATTTAATTATTAATTATTCGGTAAAAGCAATTGAAAAATTGATAGAGAATTAAAAGTTACTGCCAATGTACGCTCATTCGTAAGGATTCAGGTATCTCAAACCCAGTTATAGAGAGAACTCTGAAAATGACTAACTCAGCAATTTAATAGTCTCATTCTCAATAATGACGAAAATAAAGGTTTGTAGCCATTTCTAATTGAGAATATAATTTGGGAGATAATTGCCGGAAATGCTTATCTATCAAGATTTATAGGCTTTTCCATAGGACCTGAATCCTTACGCTCATTCAGCCTTAGAAAGAATTATTAATTATTTGCTGTTTGCATAGCATCCCGCAGGGAAGCGCTGACTCCTAAGAGCTGTTTGCGCAGCATTCCGCAGGAAATGCTTACTAATTTAGTAATATTGACAATTTATTAGTCATCAATTTTCCTATCAATTTCAAACAGGAAAACTACCCTTGATATAAGTTAATAAATTTAGTTATTAACAGGTAGTAAATCGGAGCAAAAAAATAATATAATATTTTTTCGGTTATATTATCCTAGATTAATTGTTCAAAATTACAAAATTAAGTAATTATCACAATTAATTATGACTGATTGAGAATAAATCAACCACCTTTAATAATAAGATAATTAAAATAGAACTGCTCTTGATAAAGAGCGTACAATTAAAATATTATTGTCTACAACTTTTTATGAATTTGGCATAAATTGTTTTAATATCTATTTGACTAAAAGAATAGATTTTATTTCTCCTGACTACTTACTACTAAAAATACCCTAAATATTTATAGTAAAAACTCATACAAACGGTATAAAAAATTAATTATAACTATAAAAAAAACGATGAATAATTTCCCAAAAATCACTCATGTTATTTATGACTTAGACGGTTTACTTCTAGATACAGAATCAATTCATGCTCAGGTAAACTTAGAAGTTACCAGCCGTTATGGCAAAATTTTTGATAAACAAACTAAGTGTAAAATTACTGGTAGAAAATCAATTGATTCTGCCAAAGCAATTGTAGAATTATTAGAACTACCTGTCACTCCCGAAGATTATCTTCAACAAAGAAATACCCTCACATATCAACGCTTTCCTGAATCAAAACCAATGCCAGGTGCAGTTCATCTTACCCAACATTTATATCAAAATAAAATACCTCAAGCTGTAGCTACCAGTTCTTCCAAAGAACCATTTAATTTAAAAACAAAAAATCATCAAGAATGGTTCCAATTATTTAATCATATTGTTGTAGGAGATGACCCTAATCTTAAACATGGAAAACCAGCACCAGATATTTTCTTAATAGCTGCCAAAAGATTAGATGCTTCTCCCAAAAATTGTTTAGTATTTGAAGACTCTTTAGCAGGAATGGAAGCTGCCTTAGCTGCAGGAATGTCCGTAGTAGTTGTACCCGATCCTGATATGGATAAAACCTTATTTTATTCCGCCCATCAAATTCTTAATTCCTTAACAGAATTTCAACCCCAATTATGGCAACTACCACCATTCTTTTGAAGAAGGAAGAAGCAAGAAGCAAGAAGGAAAAAGTGGATAAAACCCAAAAAACTTGTAGACACCGTGTAGACATTGAGGTATTAAATCCATAAAGGAAAAGATAACGATAATATATTGTTATATTATCGTTACCTGCGGTGTCCACAATTCATTAGAGTTTAACTAACTATCAGCATTTTCCGTACCGGAATGCTCCGCAAACAGCATTTCCAGACCGAAACACTTTTTAATTCTCTATAAGATGGAAAAATTAACCTAAAACCTAAAACCTACAACCCTCTTCAAAACCATATATTTTTGAAAAAGTTATAGTATATCTAAAAATTGACACTTTCACCGTTAAATATCGCGACTATAACGGGAGTCCTCTTTCAACATTTATGATAGTTTTTTATTTATACGAACTCACTAAATAATTATGATATTTACTCAACCTATTCCTTTAATTCGCTCCAAATTCGGCTTTACTCTCCTAATTACGGCAGCTTTCATTCTTTTACAACAACCACTTAATGCTCAATCTGAAAATTCCGCAGAGCAAGAAATTCCGATTCAAGTTTCACCAGAAAACTCTACAGATCCACAAAACCTTCCTTCTTCTCCAGTTCCAATACAACCCACACAACCCGAAAATGTTCGTCCTTTAAATGAACAAAATAGTCTTCTCAGTCTTCAGGGAGGACAACGTTTAATGAGTGAAGCTGACAATGCCATTACCTCAGAGAATTATAATTTAGCTAGTCAGAAACTTCAAGAAGCTCGTCAAATATTTAATCAACTTTCTAATTTCTATAGTCAATTAGCTGCTAGTTTTTCTGGTATAGATAATCGTCTGGCAGATGACCAACGTACTAAGGCATTGGACACTGCTCAAATGAGAGACCAGGCCACTTATCAATTAGCTTTAGTCCACCGGGCGCAAAACCAACCTGAATTAGCAGTACCATTACTTGTTCAAATTATTAGCTCTCAGCAACCCACTCGCGATCTAGGAAAAAAAGCCTACCAACAATTACTAGAATTAGGATTTGTTGATATTCCCTATCCTAGATCCTCTGGAGAGAATCAACCTCCTAACTCATCCCAGTCTCTTAATTAATATAGCAAGGAACGAGTTAGTGTTTTACTTATGTTAATGATGAACCATAAGACACAGAAATACTTTTCCTACTGTTGCCTGTTGCCTGTTCCTTGTTCCCTGCTATATGTAGAATAACAGTAACTTTACAGTGGAAGAACAATGAATTTAGAAGAAGTTGAATCAATGATTAAAGCGGAGTTGCCAGATGCTCAAGTACAAGTCCAAGATTTAACCGGGGGTGGCGACCACTTACAAGCGACTGTTGTTTCGTCTCAGTTTGAAGGAAAAACTCGAGTTAAACAACATCAAATGGTTTATGCTGCTGTACAAGAACCTATGGCGTCTGAAGCTATCCATGCTTTGGCTTTAAAAACTTATACTCCTCAAGAGTGGGAAGCTGTGGGACAAACTTCTTAATTTTTGCTTTTGAGTTACAACGCAGACAGGATTATTTGGTTATATTAGCCATAATTGATTAACTTTGATAATTTGCCTCAATATATCAGGCAAGTTAATAGTATCTATAAATCAAACAGCACTCGGCTATTTAGTTAAGGTAAAGATATCAGCAATAGGTTGGTATCAGCTAAATGCTGAATGCTTAGATGAACATCTTCTATTTGAGGAAATAGCTATGACTCTAACTCCAGAATTGAAAGCCAGAATTGATGACTTAGTTACTAAGAATAAAATTATGGTTTTTATGAAGGGTAATAAGTTGATGCCCCAGTGTGGTTTCTCTAACAATGTTGTACAAATATTGAATATTTTAGGAGCTACCTATGAAACTTTTGATGTGTTAGAAGATCCAGAAATTCGTCAAGGAATTAAGGAATATTCTAGCTGGCCAACAATTCCCCAGGTTTACATTAGTGGCGAATTTATCGGTGGCTCTGATGTGATAATTGAAATGTTCAATAAGAATAAAGAAGAACTAGAGCAAAAGGTAGCAATTGCTTTAGCCTCTTAGACACTCTGTATTTGTCAATCTAAAACTATTAAAAAAAAGAATGAAGGGCGTTATTCAATACCCTTCATTTTTTAATTACAACTACTTTAATTTAGTAATAATCTACTTCAGTTTCAGTTTGTAATGCTGGCATTTCAAAATTTGAAGGGTCGTATATGTAGCGAGTTGTTTCTTCCTCCAATCTATTAATTAAAAATGGTTCGATCGCTTTTGAGATTCTCAAAGATGCTAGGTAGCCATCTAAATATATACGCATCTCCTCATAGCGGTAACCACGGTTCCACATTTCGACGAGGGCGTCAGTGAGTTTTTGATAGTGGCGAATTGTTAGAGCGTCGGTTAACATGACCTTTTTATTCTCAGAATTAATGGTTATATTTTCAGTTAAAACCTAGTCTTTAGGTTAATGTAATTTGATTTTTAGTGCAACTTCTAGTGTTTTTTTTAGATTAGTGTTAATTAACTATAAAGTTGGTATTACACATTACAGGAACACTTATAGCTGAACATTTTCTTGACTATTATTTTTGCTGCTTTTATTTTAAAACAATTTCCTCAACCCTCTCAACTCTTTAGTAGACTTATAAATCTATTGATTACCAGTCCATCTTATTTCTACAATAGATTTATTGTAGTTTCCGCTAATTTTCAAAATAAATTCAAAAATATTGAGTTGGAAAAAAAATAAAATATGTGATATAGTGAAATGTTGAATACACTAGATAACTTTGATTTTGGTCGTGCAAAATATTAGGAATTAGGGAAAATTTTGCCTGGAACACTGTTGATATAGACTAGATTTTGATAGCTGTAAGGCCAATAATTAATTGACAATTGATTCATCGCACATTGAGAAGAAGTCAGAAGAAAGAAGTAGTAATCAACCGAGAAAAATTAAGTAGGAGGTTTTACCGCAAGGAAGTAAAAGTTGATTAGTTTTGATTAAAGTATACTTGTGGGAAGTCGCTCAAAAATAATCACTGTTAGTTTTGCAGAGGAAATATCTAAGCAGTGACCTATGTTACAAAACTCTTACTAGACTTTATGTTAACTTAGTAGTAGCTAATTATAGGAAAAGCCATTAGGAATTAAGTGGGAGCTGCTTGTATTCTAATTTTAGAAGGAAATCCGCGTTTGCGATCGCTGCTTGGTTGGCATTTGCAGCAAACAAACCACTCTGTACATCAGTCAGCGAATATTCATCATGCCAAGCAATTAATACATAGTCATTGCCCAAATCTAGTAATTATGGAAGCTGACCTACCTGATGGAAATAGTCTCGAATTTTGTCAGTGGGTTCAGCAACAGCAAAAGTCCTTAATTTTTATGCTCTCCTCGCAAACAACTGAAGCAGATATTGTCGCAGGATTAAAATCTGGAGCAGATGACTATCTCACCAAACCTTTTGGTATGCAAGAATTTATGGCCAGAGTAGAAGCACTACTACGTCGGCAGAGGAGCATTAGTTGTAGCCCACCTATAAGTATAGATTATGGTGACTTGATTATTGATTTAGTACATCGTAGAGTTAAATTGAACGGCAGTTTAATTGATTTAACTCCACAAGAATTTAGTCTCCTTTATGTCTTAGCTCAATCAGGGGGAATACCCCTAACTCGCTCACAATTACTACACAGAGCATGGCCAGACTCTATAGATAATCCTCGTACCATAGACACCCATGTACTATCTCTGCGAAAAAAAATCGAAATTGACCCTCGCCAACCTAGTCTAATTCAGACAGTTAGGAATGTAGGATATAGGTTCAATCGAGAAATCTTAACTATAAATACATGGGAACAGAATTATCAGAGCTATAGACAACCTCAAAAAGTTACACCTGCTTAATATTAGACTTGTGGCTTTATAACTTAAAAATTCCCCAAAAACCTTGTTCTGTAAGGATTGTAGCTATTGGATGGTAAAAATGCTGGGAATTATTGCTCTGTCTAGGTTAGAGTGATTTTTTCCCTTTATTTAGCGACAAGTCTATTATACTAGCTCCATTCTTCAGTTTCTTGTCTTTGTCTTTGTGCCTGAATAATACTATGGCGTAACTTAACCCAATCAACTTTACTACTAGGAGAGTCTTCAATTAATTCTCCTTGCTCTAGATGTAACAATTGTGTGCAAAACTGTTGAGCTAAATCTATTTGATGGTTAACCATAATCACCGTTACTTGACTTTCTGTTAACGTTTTCAATACCCCTATAACTAGATCTGCTGTACCAACATCTAGAGATGAGGTCGGTTCGTCCAATAATAGAATTTTAGGTTGAATTACAGCAGCACGAGCGATCGCTACTAACTGTTTTTGCCCCACTGAAAGTTGTAATTCTGACCTGGATAACCAGTCGGGAGGAATATGCAACTGCTGTATCCAATATTCACATCTTTGCTGAATTTCAGGTGGCCTTATTCCTCTGAGTTTTAAAGGATAAGCGATCGCTTCTGCTACAGACATTCCTAAAAGTTTTGATTCCTGTAAAACCATTGTCACTTGTTGTCGTAATTGAGTAACAGGAATCTTGCTATACTCCTGGTTATCCAAATATATAGAACCAGAAGTAGGGGAATTTAATCGATTTAATAATCGCAATAGAGATGTTTTCCCTGCTCCAGAAGTACCTACTATAGCAACTCTAGCGCCTTTTTCTACAGCAAAAGAAATATCTTTCAGTAAATACTTAGAGCTAACTGGAGCGGTCAAACTTACTCGGTCTAAATATAGTTGACGCTGCTGCTGTCCCATTTTTTATCTTTTTCTTCATAAGTTTAATACCTCACACTGATGGGGTGATGGGGTGATGGGGTGATAAAAATACCTAGAAACAAAAATTCGGTTCTTCCTTCTTCCTTCTTCCCTCTTGCTTCTTCTATGTAGAATACTTCCCCATACACTTTTTTAGTCCTTCGGTTCTTCCTTCTTCCTTCTTCCCTCTTGCTTCTTCTATATAGAATACTTCCCCATACACTTTTTTAGTCCTTTAGTCCTTCGGTTCTTCCTTCTTCCTTCTTCCTTCTTCCTTCTTCAAGAAGAAATAGCGATCGCGTTGGAAATAGTCCAGGCATCTACTAATAGTAACAATATCGTACAACCGAATAAAATCAAATACATCCAAGGCTGCGATAAAGGACGTACATCAGTTGTATCTATACCTGTCTTGGCCTCAACTATTCTCACCAACTTGGCAAAACCCACTATTCGCATGGGCAACAAATAACCTTTTTCAGAATTACTTACAAAGTAATATACTAAACCTCCCTGACCTGTAGTCCGAGGTTTGAGAGCTTTTATTTCTGCCCAAGGCAAATACCAACCTTTGCGAAACAGGTCTGGCACCCAGACTGGATAGGATACCTGAATTCCCTGGTCATCAATAATTACTCGTTCTGTTAAAGCTGCGTATAATGCTACTGCTCCTAGTGCTAGTCCCGCTCCTAAAATCATAGGAGGTACTGGCGCATTTGTGACTTGAGATAGAAAAGGTAGAGGTATAGTCAATGCCACATACAAACTTAAAAGGGTTATTTTAATCAGAGGAGAAATTCTAAATACAAAAATTTCTGAGTCTTGATTTTGAGACATTTTTTCTTAACTAAATATTTTTAATTTAAGAGACTTATTATTTGTTCATTAAAAACTTTAGAGGAAACAGGTATAAACCCATTTCCTCTCTAACATCCCTTTGAATACAAAAACACAAAATAACTGCATTAGTTGGGAGTATTAATTATCTAGGACATCAACTTTTTTCTGATGGAATAATTGTGACTCAGTTGATATATCCTCGACACTTCTAAATTAAATTAATCCACTGCACTTAAAACTGCTGCTGGTTTTGCAGGGGTTTTCCGTCTTTGAGGTAAACTAACTAATTTTGATATACCCTGTTCAGTTTTAGAAATAGAGGAATAAGGGCCTTGATTTATTTGTAGGCGATCACATGGTATTGTATCAGATAATATAGAACTTGCCATCATGCCTGTATGAATTTCCATAGAAGCGCCCATAACAGATTCAAAAACTAAACGCTGCCCTGGAAATACAACCCTCTCAAAATACCAATTTGGTATATTACTAATTCTCGCAATTTGGATTTGACTTGTTGCATTAACGTAGCAGCAAAGAATTTGATTTGAACTGTTAGATGGTAAGGGATCAAGAATTTGTGTCATAGTCTATTGAAAAGTTTTTACTTTAAACAAGTTTTAGTTATATCTACAAGTTAACATCAACCGATCCCAATCAGTTGTAATCTTGAATACTGACTAACAATATTAGCATCACATGGCCCATATAAATCTGAATAAAATCTTAAGATTATTCCAAATTTTCAGCTTTTTGTTTAATTAAAGCTTCTTATACTTAGGAATGAATGTAGCTCTATATAGTCGGGTATCGGTTTTAGGGAAATTAGGTGATGATTTGCACCCTTGAATTTTTGTATCAAAACTTACATTATTAGAAATTTCATACTTAAAATCAGCAACACCTATATTTTACGATTATTAAGATTGTGTATCAAAATTTTAAGAAAATAAATACTAAAATTAAATAAGTCCACCATATTTGTTATCTTTCTTCAAAAAAATACTTACAAAAAGTTATATATGTGATAAGAAACATTGATTATGGAAAATAAAGTTCTTTATGTTCGTCTTCCTTGTAATCCGATTTTTCCCATCGGAGTTGTTTATCTATCAGATCATGTCCACAAGTACTTACCAGAAGTAGAACAACGAATATTTGACCTTGGGGCAGTACCTCCTCTGGACTATAAAACAGCTCTCAATGATTGTATTGATGAGTTTAAACCAAATCTATTAGTGTTTTCCTGGCGAGATATTCAGATATATGCACCTGTAGGAGGTCGTGGAGGAAACCCTCTGCAAAATGCTTTCGAGTTTTACTATGCGAAAAACCCTCTGATTAAATTTAGAGGTGCAATAGGAGGTTTGCGGTTAGCTGTTTCCTATTATACAGAACTCTGGCGCAATGTAGGACTAATAAAACAAGGTCTCAAAAGGGCGAGAAATTATCGACCTGAAACTCGTGCAGTGGTTGGTGGTGGAGCAGTAAGTGTATTTTATGAACAATTAGGTCGTAGTCTACCCACTGGTACTATTGTATCTGTAGGAGAAGGAGAGGTATTGTTAGAAAGACTTCTTCGAGCAGAAGATTTTAACGATCAACGATGCTATGTGGTAGGAGAAACATCACCACGCGATCGCTTGATTCACGAAAAACCTGCTCCTGTGGAAAAAACTGCCTGTAACTACGACTATATTAATAGTATTTGGCCAGAATTTGTATACTACTTACAAGACCAAGATTTCTATATAGGGGTACAAACTAAACGTGGTTGTCCTCATAACTGTTGTTACTGTGTTTATACAGTTATTGAGGGTAAACAAGTCCGGATCAACCCTGCGGATGAAGTTGTTGCAGAAATGAAGCAACTATACGATCGCGGTATTCGTAACTTCTGGTTTACTGATGCTCAGTTTATTCCTGCTCGTAGGTTTATGGATGATGCGGTTGAATTATTGCAAAAAATCCTTGATGCAGGTATGGATGATATTCACTGGGCGGCATATATTCGTGCTGATAACCTCACTCCCGAGTTGTGCGACCTCATGGCAAAGACTGGGATGAATTATTTTGAAATTGGCATTACCAGTGGTTCCCAGGAACTGGTTCGCAAAATGCGAATGGGTTATAACTTGCGGGTAGTATTGGAAAATTGTCGAGATTTAAAAGCTGCTGGTTTTAATGATTTAGTTTCGGTGAATTACTCATTTAATGTAATAGATGAAACTTATGAAACGATTCGACAAACTATTGCTTATCACCGAGAATTAGAGAAAATTTTTGGAGCAGAAAAAGTAGAACCTGCTATCTTTTTTATTGGGTTACAACCTCATACTCATTTAGAAGATTATGCCCTGAAAAATGAAGTTCTCAAACCAGGATATGATCCTATGAGTTTAATGCCTTGGACTGCCAGAAAGTTATTATGGAATCCAGAACCTTTAGGTGCATTTTTTGGAGAAGTTTGTTTAGAAGCTTGGCAAAGAAATTCTAATGATTTTGGTCGTGAAGTAATGAATATTTTAGAAGAAAAATTAGGTCGTGCTGAACTGGAAGAAGCTTTAAGTGCGCCTATAGTATCTTCAGAGAAAAAACAGTTAGTCAAAGCAGGTTAATGTTAATCATGGTGCGTTATTAGCGCACCTTTTCGTATTAATAAATTTCATCTAAACCTGTAATCATAATTTCACTAAGAATGTAATATTCATTAGTAAGCATTTAGCTATTAGCGGTCAGCTCTTCCTGCGGAATGCGCTCGCATTCAGCTTTTTAATGAATGAAGCAAGCATTTGCTTAACTTCTACAACATTTTTAAACAAAGAATTGAAGCACAAGAACAGCAAGCTTAAATTCTCCACTAAAGGTAATAAAGCTGATAGCTGATAGCTGACCGCTGTTTGCGCAGCATTCCGTAGGAAATGCTTACCTAGTTTTAATAAAAATTTGATTAAAATAATATGTTCCTTCAGAATTTTGAGCAATACCAATACCACTTAAATTATAGTCACCTACCATATTTTTATGATGACCAGGACTACCTATCCAACCTTCAACAGCTTGTTCTCCAGGATTATTATAACCAAAATTATTAGCTAGATTTTCTGCTGCACTTTGGAGTTGAACTTGTTGACTAATTACTTGTACTCTTTCCTTAAAACCATCATGGCTAAAAGTTGTTTTTCCATTAGCCATTTGTTGAGCATGAATTCTAGATTGTTGAGCAATAGTATTATCCCACTGGAGAGGTGGTAAGTTTTTAGATTTTCTGTATTGATTTATTTGAGCAAATACAGTTTTTTCTAACCCATTAACATCAGGTGAAATTGCTACTCTTGGTCTGGAGATAGGAGTTTGTCTAGAATTTTGAATTTCTGGCATTTCTGGCAAATTTTTAATAACTTGTTGATAATTACAACTACTCAACAATATTGCCAGACTCCAGAAAGTTTGTTTTAAATATTTATGATTCATTCGTTAATCTACTCTCTGCTATGTGCAACTTCTTTAAACTCCACTTTCTTTTATTAATTCTACGGCTACATTTGCCACATTAATAACTTGTTCTAAAGTGGGATTTTACGAGGCCAAAATAAATCGGCAAATCCTGTTTTTCCCTTGCGACTACCATCAGGAACTACCTCTTCACATTTAGCACCTACTTCTTTTAAACCTTCATATCTGAATGCTTGAAAAAATATATTTAGAAATAACCAACCATCACTTCTTTTTGTACCACTAATATATTCTCGACAATAGTTAAGAAAAGCGTGGATACTTTCTGGTGTAGCTGGCATAATAATATCGTTTATGAAAAATTATATTGTATTAACAATAAATATAATACCATTTATCAACAACTTTTCTACATTTTATGAGCAGGGACATTTCATGGAACATCCCTACTTTAGAGGTATGGAATCTCCGTACACAGAAGTAAATATCAGATAATTAGTACGCCCTCTGATTAATGATGATGAAAAAGGTAAAATTTGGCGATCACTACAAAATATTTATTATAGAAATCCAAAATGGTACAATTTGAACGGCTAAGTTTTTAATCATTTTAAACCCCTAGAAAAAATGCCCAGGAAAATTACTCAAATCAGAGAAAATATTTCTAACTATAATCTGGTTTATCGGAAAAAGAAAAAATTTAATTTACCATCTCAGCAAAATATCAAGATATTTAATCGCCCAGACCAACTAGAAATAATTTTGTTAAATCAACTCCAAACTAAGAATAATCAAAAGTATCAATATTTGTTGATTTTGTTAGAAAAAGGAAATCCTAAATATACGGTTTATGCTGAAAAAAATCAAGCAAAACAATCCGTAATTTATGGTTATGACGAAATAAGAGATAAGCCTAGAAATAGTCAGACAATAAAAAGTATTTCTGAATCAGAATTTGCTGAAATTGCCGAAGGATTTATTAATCAATATATTCAAGAAAAAACAATCAGAAAAGTCAAGGTACTTGAAGCATAAAAACATAGAAAATATCAGGAATAAAGATTCCGAATTGAATCAGAAATACGGAGAAAAATTGAGAAAAAAAACCGCATAGTTGAAGCGGAAAGAATTAAAACTATAGAGATAGCACTAGAAAAGTCTGGCAGGGATAAAAGTCAGCTTCCAGAATTTATGAAACTTCAAAATATGATTAGTAAATACTTAAAAGTCAGCTTAGATAAAGTAACTTTAGATAGTTATATTATCAATGATTTGGGATTAACAACTGAGACTAACTTTTCTAATACTCCTCTAGTCAAAGCACTGAAAAAAGAATTTCCATTGGAGATGCAAGATAATATGCTTTCTACCACAGTTGGAGATTTATTTTACTTGATTATTCTCAAAAAAATGATTGTTAAATTATTAAGTTAAAAGTTGAAATTAGAGTTAGATAAAATCAATCTTGTTTACTGCAAAAAATTTAATTCGCCGTCTAACATAAGAATTGCATTTACTCACCTAGATAAACTAGAAATAGTTTTGTTGAGTCAAGTTAAAACCAAAAACAATCAACAATATCCATATTTAATGTTTTTTCTCGAAAATTCAGTTCCTAAATATTATGTTTCTTCAGAAGAAATTGAGATTGAAAAAAAGTATGGAGAAAATATTGGTAGTATTCCTGTAGGGCACAAAAAAGAAATGATCAAATCCTACTTGATTCAGTTCTACGATCAAATGGAAAAACAGTTAATAAATAGTCAGAGAATAGAAAGCATTGAAGAATATAAGTTTGCAGAAATAGCATTAAAGTTAATGAGAAAAAATGCTGAAAAAAAACCCAATAAACTTAGAAGTATAATTTTAGAAAGAGTTAAAAAAGTAATTAGTCAGGAGTTGAAAATAAATATAGAAAGAGTTAAACTAGAGACAATTTTCAGTTTCGATAAGCTAGATAATATAAAATTTAAATTGGTATTAATGGAATTGCAAATGGCACTCGAAAAAGAATTTAAAATGCCGTTAGAAAAACTTGAGGTAGAGTTACCAGGTAATGATGGGAAATACTCGTGGAATATTAAAGGAATATGCAACTATATTTGTGATGCAATTATTAATCAAGCAAAAAAGGAGACAACAAAGAAAGGTAATTAGTATTTATAAAGTAGACAAACTATAGTATTTTGATGATTAATATTAATTACTGAACATTTTTCAACTTTACTGAATTGACATATCTAAAACGGTGCGTTATGACGGATTGTTAAATTCCTTTCACAGTCTAAATTTTAGCCGTCTAACGCACCCGACAAATTAATTATTTACAAATTAATTACCCCTCCAAAAACTTAGCCACTGTCTGCACATCCTTATCCCCACGTCCAGAACAGTTAAACACAATACGCGGACTACCATTTAACTGTGGACAGAGAGTTTCCAAATAAGCGATCGCATGAGCAGTTTCCAGTGCTGGAATAATACCTTCCAACTGAGACAAACGTTGAAAAGCAGCCACTGCCTCATTATCAGTCACACTATAATATTCAGCTCTACCACTATCCTTCAAAAAACTATGTTCGGGTCCGACACCAGGATAATCTAAACCTGCACTGATAGAATGAGGTTCAATTATCTGACCTTCCTTATCCTGTAACAAATAACTCATAGCTCCATGCAACACACCAACACGACCAAGAGTCAGAGTAGCAGCGTGTTTATTAGTCTCAACTCCCTCACCACCAGCTTCTACACCGATCATTCGGACTGACGACTCATTCATAAACTCATGGAATAAACCCATTGCATTAGAACCACCACCAACGCAAGCAATCAAAATGTCAGGCAAACCGCCCCACTTTTCCAAACATTGAGTGCGGGTTTCTTGACCGATAACAGCATGAAAGTCTCGTACCATCATCGGGTATGGGTGAGGACCTGCAACAGAACCAAGAATATAGTGGGTAGTCTCCACGTTTGTTACCCAATCTCGAATAGCTTCTGATGTTGCATCTTTTAGAGTGCCGGTGCCAGCTTCCACTGGTCGTACCTCCGCTCCCATTAGTAGCATTCTGAATACATTGAGAGATTGACGTTCCATATCGTGAACGCCCATATAGATGATACATTCCAATCCAAACCGAGCGCAAACTGTGGCAGTGGCGACACCATGTTGACCAGCACCTGTTTCGGCAATGACACGTTTTTTACCCATTTTCAGAGCTAATAGAGCTTGAGCTAAAGCATTGTTGATTTTGTGGGCACCAGTGTGGTTGAGGTCTTCCCGTTTGAGGTAAATTTGTGGACCTGTACCATCAGGTCTGGCATAGTGAGTTGTGAGACGTTCGGCAAAATAAAGAGGACTAGGGCGACCTACATAGTCTCGCAGAAGTTGTTGGAGTTCTTTTTGGAAAGCGGGTTCTTGACTGTATTTTTTGTAGGCCGCTTCTAGCTCAAATAAGGCAGGCATTAATGTTTCGGGGACATATTTACCGCCAAACTGGCCAAATCTGCCGAGAGTATCTGGTTGTTGAGTTGAAGTAGGATTTAGAGGTGTAGTAGTCACTAATTTTTTCTCAAAAATAGAATATTTTTCATTATATATAGGCTTTTTGTTCAACAATTAATAATTAATAATTAATAATTACCTCTCCTTGAAAACGGATAGGATTGACTAAAAGGAAAATTTGGCGTTGCTGATTATGGGTATGATGCAAGCCCCCCTAACCCCCCAATTTTGGGGGGGAATAAAACTCTAAAAGTCCCCCTTGGAAAGGGGGAAACCAGAGGATGCTGCGCTTTTTGTTGAATGGGGGATTTAGGGGGCTTGACCAGAACCAAACAATCGCGCATTCATACTTCAATTCAGCAACGCCGAAAATTTTTTATTTTTTCTCCTTTAAGGGAAAGGCTTTAAACCTTAATTATTCAGTAAAAAGGAAATTAGGGGGAGGGAAAAGGTCTGATAGTTTCAGATTTTCGATCTATTTTTTGATTTTTTACTAATGATATAGGATTGCTATATAGAGGTTGATTTAAAATTATAAAAAGTGCAACTTAGATGTACATAAATTCTTGTATTTGTATCGATCAACTTTTTTAATAAAATTTAAACTTTTATTGGTATATATCAAGCAAATATAACTTTTGTAAAATATTGTTATAAAAATCACCTAACATTTAAAAAAAAGTCCAAGATAATTAATATGGCAGTTGAAGGAAAAGTTAGAACAGATCGAAAGCTGAAAACTCAGATAACGTAAGATTTTTCTTTTCTCCTAGATAACTAAAGTCTTCTCTCCTAGATAACTAAAGCCTTCTTCCTTCTTCTTTCTTCCTTCTTCCTTCTGCTATATAAGTTTCTTGTCTTTATGTATTTAAAACTTACAGAGAAGAGAAACACATCTAAATTTAAAGTTTTAGATGAAAACATCAAGAAAATTTTAAGATAAAATTATGAAAATTGAAGAATTTTTGGCACGTTATGCCTCCGGAGAAAGAAATTTTCGGGATATTGATTTATTTCGATCTGAGCTTAGTAATGTGAATTTAGCTGGTGTGAGTTTGTTTCGTGCTAATTTATTCCGGGCTAATTTATTTAGAGCAAATTTAATTGGTGCTAATTTGTACAATGCTACTTTGATTGGTGCTAATTTGTATTGTGCGAATCTGAGTGGGGCGAATCTGAGTGGAGCGAACCTGACTCGTGCAGATTTGAGTGGGGCAGATTTGAGTGGGGCAGATTTGAGTGCTGCTGACTTGAGTGGGGCCATTTTGAGTTATGCTAATCTCAGTTATGCTGATATGAGTCGCGCTAATTTACAGAAAGCAATTTTAATTGATACAAATTTGAGTCATGCTAATTTAAGTGGTGCCGACCTCAAGAAGACTAAGATGAATGGGGTTGATGTGAAGGAGACTCGATTTTCTCTTGGTATTGGACTATCTGCAGAGATGAAGAAACAGTTGCAACAGCAAGGTGCAATTGTTGAAGATTTGCCTGGAGAACCTCACGCGAGTAGATTATTTGCCACTCGGTAGTAGGGGTAGGAGACAGGAGACAGGAGACAGGAGACAGGAGACAGGAGTTAGAAAAAAAGGTAGTCTTGCATAGTAATGGTAGGTAGAGATCGGGAAGAATTAGGGCGGGAGCAAGATGCTCCCACTGGCTATACCGTGAAAAAATAATTAGATACTAATACCATTACCTTGAATTTGGCAGTTGAAAGCTATCAGACTTCAGCCGATGGATGAAAACAAGTTGGAGATTTTAATCTCCGAAGTGGGGTGAATATAAGTGGGGTGGATATCCTACCTACCTGAAAATATCAGGAACGGGCAAGATACCCATTCCACAAAACTCTAATAACTAAACGCCTATTTTTTCACTTCTTTCACACCATCCTTAACATAACTTGCCTTACCATTACCATTACCATTACCATTTCCGTTAGTATAACCATTACCATTACCATTACCATTACCATTAGAAAAACCATTGATATCATAACCACCTGCCAACTCTTCAGCAGATTTATGAAATAAACGTGACTGTAAACCTTTCGCCATCACATAAAATATCGGCACTACATATAAACTCAAAATTGTAGAAACCAACATACCACCCATAACCGACATTCCAATTGAAACCCGACTAGCAGCACCTGCACCAGAAGCAAAAGCTAATGGCATTACCCCGAAAATGGTAGAAAACGCCGTCATTAAAATTGGACGAAACCGCAAACGGGATGCTTCAACCGCAGCTTTAGTAATAGACATACCATCTGCCAACAATTGATTAGCAAATTCCACAATCAAAATCGAGTTTTTCGTTGCCAAACCAATCAACATAATCAACCCAATTCGACTATAAACATTCACTTCCAACTGCGCCAACCACAACGCTCCAAAAGCACCCAACAAAGATAACGGTACTGCCAACAAAATCACCACCGGGTCAATATAACTCTCAAACTGAGCTGCCAATGTCAAGAAAATAAAGATCATTGCCAAGGCAAAAAGAAGCATCGTCGCTTGACCCGCATCTCGAAACTGTGACGACTCACCCTGGAGGTCGGTTCGCATATCAGCAGGTAAAATCCGGTCTGCCAAATCGTCCAACGCTTGTAACGCCTCACCCAGACTTACTCCTGGAGCAGGACTTCCTTGAATAGTTGCCGAACGAAATCGATTAAAGTGATTAATCTGAGGAGGAGTGGTTGTCGTACTTACCTTCACCACATTACTCAAAGGTATCATTACTCCTGACTCAGTCCGTACATACAAATCATCAATATTTTGTAAACTATTACGAAACTGTTCCTCAGCTCGCACAATTACATCATAACGTTGATTTCCTTGGGTAAAGTTAGTAATATCTTCCCCTCCCATCATTATTTGCAATGTTCGCGCAATATCCTCCACCGATACACCTAAATTAGATGCCTGAGCGCGGTCAATTTCTACGGAGATCTCCGGTTTATTAATCTTCAAATCTGTATCAATATTATTCAACTGGGGTAACTGTTGCGCTTCATTAGTAAATTCTTCAGAGACTCGCGCTAGTTCTTCTAAATCATTTCCCTGCAACACAAACTGTACTGGTTGAGTGCGACCAGTTCCAGGCAATGAACCGGGGTTAATGGGAAAGACTCGTCCATCAGTAATGGGAGCAAATGCTCCAAACAACCGTTTAACAATTTCTTGTTGTGCTTCCTCTGGTTTCTTGCGTTCCGACCATGGTTTGAGGTTGGTGAAAGCAAAAGCTCGGTTTGCTTGGGCAGAACGACCAAATCCAACAATACTGAAATAACCTCTCATTTCAGGTATTTGAGAGAGTTTATCTTCTACTTGACGCATGACGTTATCAGTATATTGAACACTTACACCTTCTGGTGCAGACACGGATACAAATACTCGCCCCCGGTCTTCTGTGGGTAAAAATCCTTGGGGGAGTTGTTGATATAACCAAAAGATTAACCAGAAAGATAGGACAAATCCTAAAATTACTAATGGTTTCATTCTCATCAACAGACGCAATGACCAATCATACATGGCTGAGATGCGACTTAGAGCATAATCAAATAAATCTAGGGGAGTAGCAACTACGCGGGAAAGGAAGTTTTGATGTTCTTTTGGTTGATGTCTTTTTAAGATTCGCCCTGATAAGGTTGGTGCTAAAGTCAAAGCAACGAAGGTGGATAATACGACTGAGACTGCAATAGTTAGAGCAAATTCATTAAATACTTGCCCTGAAGAACCTCCAGAAAATGCGACTGGTAAGAATACGGCAATTAATACAACTGTGGTGGCAATGACGGCAAATACTACTTCTCCTACTCCTAATATGGCTGCTTGCATGGGAGTTTTGCCTTCTTCTTGAATATATCGAACTATATTTTCTAAGACAACAATGGTGTCATCTACCACTAAACCTGTTGATAGTGTGAGGGCAAATAGGGTGAGGGTGTTGATGGAAAATCCCATGAAATACATTACCCCAAAAGCACCAATGAGAGAAACGGGAATGGTGATGGTGGGTATGAGGGTTGCTCTCCAGTCTCTCAGAAACGCATAGATAACTAAGACAACTAAACAAATTGCTAAAAATAAGCTTTTCCAAACTTCTTTGATAGCTACTTCTACAAATGTTGAGTAGTCAACACTGATGTAATATTCCATTCCTTCCGGGAAATCTTTGGATAATTCTTCCATCCTAGTTTTAACTCCGTTGGCAACTTCTATGATATTTGCCCCGGATAATTTACTGATACCAAGACCTACTGCTGGTTTACCATTATAACGAGCAAGGGTGCGATCGCTCTCTGCTCCAATTTCTGCTCTACCAATGTCCCTGAGTCTGGTGAGAGAATTATCATCATTTCGTCTAATGATTAAGCTTTCATATTCTTCGGTAGTTTGCAGACGACCAAAAGTCCGAATCGGATACTCGGTCGATTTCCCTTCTATTCTCCCACTGGGAATTTCTACGTTTTCTTCTCTGAGTGCTTCTTCTACATCTAATGCTGTAATATTTCGGGCAGCCATTTTTTTGGGGTCTAACCATAGTCGCATAGCGTAGCGACGTTCGCCACCGATCAAAATACTGCCCACTCCGTTAACAGTTTCTAAGACATTTTTGATGAATTTATCAGCATAGTTGCTTAACTCTAAGGACGAGTATTTTTCCCCAGTTAAAGCAAGCCAAATAATCCGTTCATCATCGCTACTGCGTTTAGAAACTACTGGCGCATCAACTTCATCGGGAAGTCTTCTCATAGCACGGGAAACTCGACTACGAACATCTTGAGCTGCTGCTTCTAGGTCACGGTCTAGTTCAAATTCAACATTTATGGAACTTGAACCTTCCCTGGTGCTGGAGGTTAGGGTTTTGACACCTTCAACACCGTTAATTTCTGCTTCGAGAATTTCTGTTACTTCTGTTTCTACTACTTCTGGGTTAGCTCCTGGGTAGCTAGTTTGCACGCTAACTACTGGAGGTTCAATAGTCGGAAATTCTTGCACTGGTAGACGGGTGTAACCTACTAATCCGATTAGGATAATTAGTAGGGAACACACCGAGGCAAATACTGGTTTTTTGATGAAAAAATTGGTAAACATTAATTTTCAAGTCAAAGGTCAAAAGTCAAATTTTCAAGTCAAAATTCAAAATTCAAAAGTCAAAAGTAAGAAATTTACTGTGATTTTCAAGTTAAAATTCAAAAGTCAAAAGTCAAATTTTCAAGTTAAAATTCAAAAGTCAAAAGTCAAAAGTAATATTTTAACTGTCATTAAGTGGTAAAATATGATTACATCATTATATTGATAATGGATAATGAACAATGGATAATTATTTGAAAATGGATTAATTATCAATTATATCAAATCCGCTTAATTGGACATAAAAAAAATATCCAATTGTCATAACTACGCTCATCTTTCTAATTTTTTCTTCTCCTGAATTCTGTTTGCGGAGCATTCCGTAGGAAATTCTGAATTCTAAAGACTTAACCATTCTATGGCTGTTTAACCGGATTTGATATTATCAATTATCCAAAAGCTAATAGCTAGTTAATACCAAGCGTGAAAAAAGAATGTTACAAATAATAAGCAGTATTAAAATAATTTGTAGGAAATATCTATTGGACGAAAAAGATAAATTACTACATAAGAAATGGTACCCTATTCATTCTGACTCCTGACTCCTGTCTCCTGACTACTAAGCAGTAACCTAAATATTTGTAGCAAAGATTTATCACGCCTTGTATAATACATTAATTAATTTCATTATGACTAAATTTTCTTGGACTAAACAATGGTATCCAGTAACTCCCATAGATTATCTAGACTCCTCTCATCCAACTCCAATAACTTTACTTGGTAAAAGGTTAGTAATTTGGCAGGATAAACAGGAAAAATGGATAGCAATGGATGATACTTGCCCCCATAAATTAGCACAGTTATCTTTAGGAAGTATTGATAAGAATGGAGACCTAATGTGTCGGCATCATGGTTGGTGTTTTGATGGAACAGGTAAATGTACAAATATTCCAATGTTGAGTGAAGAAAAAGCTCTAGAAACAGCTTGTAATAGTAAGCGATCGCAAGTACAAACATATCCTACTCAAGTGTTACAGGGATTACTTTGGGTATGGCCAGATAATAGTTCTACTGCTGTTGAAGATTCTATTTTAAAACAGCCTGCTGTGATGCCAGAAGATAAAGTTGATAGCTCTTCAATAGATTGGTTTATGTCAGAAGTTCCCTATAGCTATACTGTCTCTATTGAAAGTAGTTTTGACCCTTCTCACGCCCAGTTTTTGCATGAAGGAATTTCTGGTTTTTCTCCAGAAAGAGCTATTCCTATCCAATGTTTTAAAGTATTCGGAGAAATTTCTGCTGAAGATGGTTTTACCTTAAAAAATTCTGGTTATAATGTTTTTAACAAAGATATGGATGCTACGCGAAAATTCAGCCCTCCATGTTCTAATACAACAATATATGAATTTTATAATGGTAAATCTGCTTTGTTTTTATTGTATTTTGTACCAACAAAACCAGGTTATTGTAAACATATTGGTAGGTTTATTTTTGATGCTGCTCCCCAAAAACGTAACTTGTGGTTTGAACTCCTACCAAAGTATTTACAAACAGGATTAAAACACTTATCTAGCTATAAGTTAAGTGACCAAGATATATCAATGTTAGACTTTCGGCCTATCAGCGAATTAACAGATAATAAAACTTGGCAAAAATCCTATTTCATGCCTTCATTAGCTGATGTTGGTATAGTTACTTTTCGCAAATGGTTAGATGAATTTGCGGGGGGGAAACCTGAATGGCAAGGAATAAAAGAAACACCTTTTCTAGAATTAAATGATGAACAATTATACGACCGCTGGCACAGACATACAAAGCATTGCCCTAGTTGTCGGCAATCTCTAATTTTGATAGACAAAATCAAAGATTTTTGTCAAAATTTTACAGCAGTTTTAGCAATTTTAGCTTTATTTTTAATCGCAATTAATCTGTCAGTAAAAATTATTTTGCTACCAGTCTTACTGAGTATATTGAGTTTAATTTGCTCTTATAAATTAGACTCCATAAGACAAGGTTTTCTGACCAGTATTCCCAAAACAGGTTTACCTGTGGTCAAATTGTATTAGGACTCTTCAACAATTAATTATTAATTATTAATTATTTAGGCCCTTGTTTGCCATACATTTCTATATCCGAAATATCGATTCAATACCAACTTGATACGGTCTCGGGGTCTCCCGTTATAATTGCGAGATTTAACGGGAGGGGAATTGCCGACAACAAGGTTATGTAGGTGTCGATTGATGTTCAACATATTGCTTTAATTGCTCAATAGTTACACCTCCGCAGCTAGCAACAAAATAAGAACCCGTCCACAGTACAGGTTTCCTGTAAAACCTAGCTAGGTAATCAGCAAAGTCTCTCCGGATCAACCTACTCGAAACAGTCTTGAGATTGGCTATAAATTTGCTCAGTTGAACTTTTGGGTTAAATGTGATTAACAAATGTACATGGTCAACTTCACCATTAAACTCTACTAATTCACACTCCCACTTTTGACAGGTTTGATCAAATATTTTATTTAACTGCTGCAGCATTTCAGAGGTAATTACTTTTCTTCGGTACTTGGTGACAAATACGATATGAACAGTAAGAGAATAAACAGACCTAAAACCTTTATTATAGTTGCTTGACATAACATAGCAGTAAATGTAAAATCAAAATATGATAATTACTTATTGCTATAAAATCAAGCCCACTTCTGAACAGTCAGCAAAAATTGACTATTGGCTAGAGTTGCTCAGGAGGCATTGGAATTACGCTAATGGTCAAAGACTAGACTGGTTAAATAGAACTAGGTGTCAATTAGACCGATGCTCAATAGTATCATGTCCTATCGGCGAGATTCCTGGCAAGCCTGATTATTATTTTCAACAATCAGCACTTAAACAAACAAAAATTCTCTTTCCAGAATACAAAGACATCTATTCTGAAGTTCAACAAATTAACTTACAAAGGTTGGATAAAGCCTGGAAACGTTGGTTAGTTCCAGATCAAACAGGCAAGAGATTTGGTAGACCAAGATTCAAGAAGTCTGGCAAATTAAGGTCATTTTGTTTTAGTAGAGTTAATCATCCTAAAGCAGCAGTTAAATTTGATGGCAAGCAAATTATTATTAGCAGGTTTGGTGCTATTCCAGTAATAGTTCATAGACATATTCCAGATGGGTTTACGATCAAAACTGCAACTATAACCAAAAAAGCTGATGGCTATTATGTCAGTTTTAGCTTGGAAGATAAGTCAGTTCCTAATCTAATTCCTACAGAGAATATAAAAACTGCTGTGGGTATTGATGTCGGCCTCAAAGAGTTTCTGACGACCAATACTGGAGACACTGTTTCTGTTCCTAATTTTTATAGAAAATCTCAATCTAATTTAGCTAGAAAACAAAGTAAAGCAGCTAGAAAAGAAATTGGTTCTAATAACTGGAAAAAGGCTCAAAATAGAATAGCTAAATTACATCAACATATTGCTAGACAAAGAGAAGAATTTCATTACAAAACTGCCCATAAATTAGTTAAAGAGTATGATTTAATTGCAGTTGAAAACCTTAACATTAAAGGTTTAGCCAGAAATAGCAAATTATCAAAATCAATCTATGATGTAGCCTGGGGTGCTTTCATTGAAAAATTGAATGCAGTGGCGGTCAAACGCGGTGTTCATGTAGTCAAAGTCACTCCTCATAATACATCACAAAATTGTTCAAATTGTGGTCATAAAGTACCTAAAACTTTGTCAGTTAGAACTCATTCTTGTCCTAAATGTAAAACAGTTTTAGATAGAGATGAGAATGCAGCAGTTAACATATTAAATAGAGCATTAAACGAGGTGGGTATCATCTTGTCTGCTTGTGGAGGCTTAGACGTTGGTCAGCCTATGTTCGCGTAGCGTTGCGCCAGCAAAGCAAGAAACTTTTGAAACTTGGGTTCAATTATCTTTGTTTTAGAAGCTCCCGTTATAATCGCGAGATTTAACGGGAGAGACTTCACTTACATAACTTCTCTATTTTTTCTAGTATTATTAGTAGACAGCTAGCAATTTTTAATTATTGATGAAAGAAATAATCAACAATATCTTAACTCGTCTGGGTCAAGTTAAACTACCTACTCCATCATATTTTGAGACCCTAAAAACTTACACTGTCAAAAAAGTATCAGATGCCGATACTTTTGATGTTATTTCTGATGAAGATAACCAGGAAATGACTGTACGTTTCGTTTATATTGATACTCCAGAAACTTCTAAAGGATGGGGAGATTCACAGGTGGAAAAAATGAATCGTAAAAATGAAAATCAAATATATCGTAGTCAATTTGAATGGGGAGAAAAAGGCAAAGAGCGACTCCAAGAATTAGTTGAAAAAAGTGGTAATAAAGTCAAAGTTAAAGTTACTGGAGAAGAAAAACGACCAGGGCGATCGCCACGTTGTTTTGGTGAAGTTTATTTATTAGATGGTACTTTTGTACAATACATTTTAGTCCAGGAAGGCTTGAGTCGAATTTATTATGATTATATTAGCGAATGTCCAAGAGACACTGCAATAATGTTGTTATTAGCAGAAGCGGATGCTCAGATAAATCAACGTGGAATATGGCAAGAATCTCAATCAGAATTTATTCCACCTTGGGTGTTTCGTTCCCTGAAGAAAAAACAAAGGTCTTTTCTGAGAGATATGAGTCAAGACTTGAAAGAAGGTACAATTACTGAAGCTGATTTTGATGCTACATTTAAACTCAAATTACAGGAGCAAGACCAGATTTTATCAACTCTTTTTGAAGACTTGAAAAATGGTGTCATTACTCAACCTGAGTTTGAAGATAAAGTTCAAGAACAAGCTAATAATTTATTTGCACAATAATTAATTTTGACAAAATATTCAAATTATTGAAATACTGAGGCGATCGCTTTTGTGGGTGGCTCAAAAATCTCAAAACTATTGTACAATAGAAAAAATAGCTCCAAAACTACAACGTTGGAGTTTTTTTTAATTGAGCTATTCTATTGCCAGAGTCAGGTAAAAGCCAGAAATTATCCTCAGTGTTTCAATTGAGTGGCACTCTCGGCGATCGCTTTTGTGGGTGCCTCAGAAATCTCAAAACTATTGTACAATAGAAAAAATAGCTCCAAAACTACAACGTTGGAGTTTTTTTTAATTGAGCTATTCTATTGCCAGAGTCAGGTAAAAGCCAGAAATTATCCTCAGTGTTTCAATTGAGTGGCACTCTCGGCGATCGCTTTTGTGGGTGCCTCAGAAATCTCAAAACTATTGTACAATAGAAAAAATAGCTCCAAAACTATAACGTTGGAGTTTTTTGAATTTATCCAGGACTTACGCACCAAGCGCCGTATCTAGTAGGGGCGAATGGCATTCGCCCCCCTACAGATAGCGTATTGTCTAAGAATTTGCGTAAGTCCTGTTATCTATTCTATTGCTAGAGTCAGGTAAAAGCCAGAAGTTATCCTCAGTGCTTCAATTCAGTGGCACTCTCGGCGATCGCTTTTGTGGGTGCCTCAGAAATCTCAAAACTATTGTACAATAGAAAAAATAGCTCCAAAACTACAACGTTGGA
>NZ_RCBY01000679.1 GCF_003838195.1 Okeania hirsuta | reverse complement strand
TGAATATTTTTTTCATCCCCTTAAAAGGGGAGACTTTGGACCTCATTTTTTGGTAATGGTGAGGATATATATTTTTTAATTTCTCCCACACTCTTCATCCCCCCATCTCCCCAAATTCCCCTCCTGGGAGGGGTTAGGGGTGGGTCCCCATCTGACTCCTAATTAACTATTGTTCAACGAAATGTGCTACGCAGTAATAAAGAGTTTGTCACAACACTCACGGAACTAAATGCCATAAAAGCACCCGCTGCAGCAGGGTTGAGAATAATACCAAAACTCGGCAACAACACCCCCGCAGCTACAGGAATGCCCACAATATTATAGGCAAAAGCCCAAAATAAGTTTTGACGAATTTTGTTGAAAGTAGTACGACTGAGTTTAATTGACTGCACCACATCCATCAATTTATCCTGCATCAATACAATATCAGCAGCTTCCACTGCCACATCTGTACCAGCTTGCATCCCAATACCCACATTTGCTTGAGCTAGAGCAGGAGCATCATTAATACCATCTCCTACCATTGCCACTTTTCCCGCATTTGACTGCAAAGAAGCGATCGCTTCTGCTTTTCCAGATGGTGCCACTTCTGCCAAAATATCTTTTGAATTTATATTTAACTG
>NZ_RCBY01000678.1 GCF_003838195.1 Okeania hirsuta | reverse complement strand
CTTTGTTGACGGGGACTTAGAAACCCCGTCCGTCTACACGGCGGGGTAGTTCATCATCTCGCTTCGTACCATCTAAATTAGCCACTTTTGGTAAATAACCCCAACGTTGAAAACCAAACTTATCAAATAACTTTAAACTAGGCTGGTTATGAGCAAATATAACACCCAGTAAAGTATTGATTCCTAATTTAGGACTGTACAAAATTGCCTCTGAAAGTAATTTTTTCCCTATTCCTTTACCTTTATATTCAGGAGCAATATATATGCTCACTTCTGCTGTAGCTTTGTATGCAGCTCTGCCATTAAAAGACTGAAAACTCAGCCACCCAACAATTTTTTCATCTAATTCTATCACCCAAATTGGACGACTATCAGGTGAGTGTTCTTGATACCAAGGAATACGACTTTCAACTGATATAAATTCTAGATCTGCAGTAGCAATACGACTAGGAATTGAAGCATTATAAATTTCTACAATTACGGCTAAATCTTTTTCTTCAGCGTTTCTAATTTTCATTACTGATGTAGGAGTCTTAATTTTAAATTGTGCAGAAAATAGGTTCAACAATTAATAATTAATAATTAATTATTAATTATTAAGGCTTGCGCTCATAAAGCTAAAA
>NZ_RCBY01000677.1 GCF_003838195.1 Okeania hirsuta | reverse complement strand
TAACGAAGAAGCAGAACATTATCTAACTCAAGGAAATTTTGAAAAAGCTTATGCTTCTGGGTTTTCCATTCAGTTAATGTTAGCCATACTTACTTCATTAATGATTATATCATTAATGAAGTAAGTATGGCTAACATTAACTGAATGGAAAACCCAGAAGCAGCAGCATTAAAATTTAACGAAGAAGCAGAACATTATCTAACTCAAGGAAATTTTGAAAAAGCTTATGCTTCTGGGTTTTCCATTCAGTTAATGTTAGCCATACTTACTTCATTAATGATTATATCATTAATGAAGTAAGTATGGCTAACATTAACTGAATGGAAAACCCAGAAGCAGCAGCATTAAAATTTAACGAAGAAGCAGAACATTATCTAACTCAAGGAAATTTTGAAAAAGCTTATGCTTCTGGGTTTTCCATTCAGTTAATGTTAGCCATACTTACTTCATTAATGATTATATCATTAATGAAGTAAGTATGGCTAACATTAACTGAATGGAAAACCCAGAAGCAGCAGCATTAAAATTTAACGAAGAAGCAGAACATTATCTAACTCAAGGAAATTTTGAAAAAGCTTATGCTTCTGGGTTTTCCATTCAGTTAATGTTAGCCATACTTACTTCATTAATGATT
>NZ_RCBY01000676.1 GCF_003838195.1 Okeania hirsuta | reverse complement strand
TACCTAATTGATTTTATACAAATTTCACCTTAGTCAATTAGATTTTATAGACGGTTGCGTTTAATAGGAGTTATTTCTTGGCTTTTGAGTTGGTGTCTGTTAGTAGAGTTGAGGTCTCAAAGAGATAGTCTTTTAGCCAGGAATAGGTGAAATTTTCATTGGTGATCTGTAGGAGAAAGTTTTCACTGATGAGCCTCAGAATTTTACCGGCTAGCATAGGTTGCTCCTTCATGTTCAAGAAGGAAGCCCATTGTTCGATGATCGCATCTTCGAACATCTGATAGGCCGATTCAAAGCAGGTCTTGAACTTTGGCTTTTGTCTGTGAATCCGAAGTTGTTTGTGAAAGAAAATATGCGTTTTGTTGTTTAAGAATAAGTCGATCATGTCGGGGATGATTCTTTGGCAGCTATTCGCTTCAACAGCGAACACTTGCCCGCTGGAGTAATGGTGAGCTAATAATTCTTCCTCAAATCCGTCACAGTCTCCGAAATAGTAGTAAAACGACGATTTATTTTTGCTCAATGCTCGGGCAAGGAACTCAATGTTGACATTGGTAAAGCCAACTTCCGACACGGCTTCATAACCTTTTTCAATCCATTGAGTTTTACCTTTGTTTTTCATAACGCTAGCAAGATAC
>NZ_RCBY01000675.1 GCF_003838195.1 Okeania hirsuta | reverse complement strand
ATAATCCGATGCGTTTCTATCCAAAGGACAGGATTGTTCCTACGGAGAAAGACACTTTCTTCCGTTTGACTCAATTACATGGTACAGTGCATGATGAAGGGGCAGCGATGATGGGTGGTGTATCGGCGAACGCCGGTTTATTTGGCTCAGCCAACGACTTGGCTAAGTTGTTCCAAATGTATTTGAAAGAGGGAAGTTATGGGGAGAGCAGTGCATTGCGAGTAAGGCGCTTCCAAGAGTTTACCAAATGTCAATATTGTGAGGAGGGAAATCGAAGAGGACTAGGGCTTGATAAACCCCTGATCGAATACGATAAATCTTCCAGTTCCGTAGCGGAGCAAGCGAGTCCGTCAAGTTTTGGCCATTCCAGGGCTATACGGGCACCTTCGTCTGGGCGGATCCGGAGACAGACCTCTTGTACATCTTCTTCTCCAACCGCGTCTTCCCAACCCGAAACAATCCTAAAATCTATCGACTCAATATCCGGCCAAGAATCCATACGGCGCTTTACGAGTCATTGGATCGAAAGAAAGAAGATGTCCCCTTGGCCAATTTCCAGCCGAAGGAGCTAATCTCCTCCAATGGCACAAATTACCTGCTCAATTACTCCTCAGGCGGCAAACCGGCTGAGAAGGGCGATTACGTCTACTTTCACGCC
>NZ_RCBY01000674.1 GCF_003838195.1 Okeania hirsuta | reverse complement strand
GGAATATGAGTTGTCAGTTTTGCCGGAATTAGTAGCTGAGTTACGCACTTATCCAAACTAACAACGGATGTCGCAATTGACGGATATTCACGGGGCGATCGGAATCTGGTTCAGTAAATTGAGGGGGGTTTGCTCCTAACCATAAACTATAACGAGCGCGAGCTGTAGCGAGGTCAATTGTAGTAGCAATTATCAATAACTGCTCCAAGTCTTCCTTGACTTCTGCCACCTGCTCTGTTAATGCTTGCCGAATCGCTTCTTCTTCTCTTTGGACCTGACGCTGTAGTTGTCGCATTTGGTTATTGAGGTTGACAACTCCATTAGGTTCAATGTATAATGTAGAACCTGTTGTAGATGTATCGTGAACAATACCAGGTACAGCATCCTTTTGAGGTGCTTTGACAGGAATTACAAAGCGATCGCTCCTTTGAGTAATAATTGGTTGTTGAATAGCACTAGCTTTCCGTTGTAAAATGCCTCGAAGTATCCCATCAATGCGATCGCGCAAATGGTGCATTTTTTCTCGAATACCCGCCAGTTTGGGACTTGCTCGGTCTGTAACATCTCCCCGGTCGTCTATACAGCGGTGAATTTCCTGTTCTAGTTCTGGATAAGTGCGTAACTCAGCTACTAATTCCGGCAAAACTGACAACTCATATTCC
>NZ_RCBY01000673.1 GCF_003838195.1 Okeania hirsuta | reverse complement strand
ATATCAAATCCGGTAGCATCGGAGTAATTAAACCTGAATTTTCGGCCACCAATGGCTATGGTTATACGGCTTTGTGAATCCAAATAATGGTGAAACTTACTACTGGATTTTACCAAAAGTTAATGTAGAGCTTTTTAACCGTAAGCGATGTTCATCCATTGCCCAGACTTCAACTGTGGCCTCTGGGTGTTTTTGCCCTACCACGTCCAGCACATGACAAAGGGGAGATCACAGAGCAAGAACAGTGGAAAAAAAAACTCAACCAGAAAGTCCAAGAAGTAGGGCAAAAACACCCAGAGGCCACAGTTGAAGTCTGGGCAATGGATGAACATCGCTTAGGGTTAAAACCTATATGTAGAAGAGTCTGGGCTCAGTTGGGTAGTCATGCGATCGCCAATGTTAACTGGAAATACCAATGGCTATGGTTATACGGCTTTGTGAATCCAAATAATGGTGAAACTTACTACTGGATTTTACCAAAAGTTAATGTAGAGCTTTTTAACCGTAAGCGATGTTCATCCATTGCCCAGACTTCAACTGTGGCCTCTGGGTGTTTTTGCCCTACCACGTCCAGCACATGACAAAGGGGAGATCACAGAGCAAGAACAGTGGAAAAAAAAACTCAACCAGAAAGTCCAAGAAGTAGGGCAAAAACACCCAGAGGCCACAGTTGAAGT
>NZ_RCBY01000672.1 GCF_003838195.1 Okeania hirsuta | reverse complement strand
CTGCCCTCTGCCTCCTGCCTTTTCATAACGATAATTTTCAACACCGACCTACTTAATATTGGTAAGTTAATACATCTAATATTGATGAAATTGAACCGGGGGATGGAATAGATGCGTCAGAATTTCTAATGTCAGCAACGGCAAAATTTCTGAATAAAACAGATGGTAAAAACTGGATACCTGTCATTGTGAAAAAAAGTGGGAGAAGAGCAATATCAAGTCATTGATTAATTCTTTGATTTTCCCACATATTATATAGATTTGGTTAAGGAGTATTTCCTACAATGAGTAATTTCAGTAATGTTGGTAAGTTGATACATCTGTATATTGATGAAATTGAACCGGGGGATGGAATAGATGCCCCAGAATTTCTAATCTCAGCAACGGCAAAATTTCTCAGTGAAAGTGGGGGGCGAAACTGGGTACCTGTAATTGTGAAAAAAGTGGGAGAAGAGCAATATCAAGTCATTGATTAATTCTTTGATTTTCCCACATATTATATAGATTTGGTTAAGGAATATTTTTTACAATGAGTAATTTGAGTAATATTGGTAAGTTAATACATCTGTATATTGATGAAATTGAACCGGGGGATGGAATAGATGCGCCAGAATTTCTAATTTCAGCAACGGCAAAATTTCTCAGTGAAAGTGGGGGGCGAAACTGGATACCTGTAA
>NZ_RCBY01000671.1 GCF_003838195.1 Okeania hirsuta | reverse complement strand
TTCTTCCTTCTTCCCTCTTCCTTCTGAGTGCTACTGCCACACCGAAAATTATTTTTCCCACCTGCCCTAGAAATGAAATTTCTAAGCTACCTCAACCTCCTTTATCTCAAACTCAACCAAGTATTCCTAGTCTGTGGTTAACCCAAGATTTCTTTGGTGAAGAACTTATTTATACTTGGTTTGTTGACTCAGATGATATTTGGGTAATGTTGGTAGTCAGAAAATTAATTTGGGATAAAAAAGGCTACCTAGAACGTTATAAATTTATTAACCATTTTGGTAATGTAGCTAGAGAATATGGCTATAACTTACAAGTATGCGAACCTCGTAATAAAAAACCAATTGCTGCCTATTTTTGTGACTTTGAAACTGCTCCATTAAATTGTAATGTAGAAATTGATTATAGATTTGGTAGAAGTTTATTTCGTTCACCTAAAGGCTTTACATTTCCTCCCACAGTAGAGTGAATATTTATCATGACTAGATTTCTTTATTCCCAATTTTTCAAACAATTTTTAGAAGAATTATAGCAATTTCCATACTGGCGAGGTACAAAATTTTAGGTTTGAGGGAACACCGGATCTGGGAACGGGGAACAGGGAAGAAGGTAGAAGGAAAAATTTAGTCATTATTCAGAAGTAAGAAGTAAGAAGGAAGAGGGAAGAAGGAAGAAGGAA
>NZ_RCBY01000670.1 GCF_003838195.1 Okeania hirsuta | reverse complement strand
AGGAGCGGTAAACTATGGCATCTTTGTCAGCAAATGCTCCCACACTGCGTTCTAGGAAACTTTGGGGAGTGAGAAATTGAGAGGAAATTTGATGGTTTGACATTATCAGAATTTAGAATTTATAATTTAGAGTTTATAATTTAGAATTAATTTTGAGCTTTAGTATTTTTAATGATTACATGAAGAATAGAAATTAATTCATTAGATTCATTTAATAAAGGAAGTAATCTTTGTTCTAGTTCTTTTTCTGTTGCAATTAATATTTTTAACCAGTAATTGGTCTGTCTAGCTTCTTTGAGAGAAATATTCATTTTATGGATAAAATCGACTTTACTTTCTGTGTTTTGTGCTTCCTCAATATTCGCGCCTATGCTTGTCCCAGAGCGTATTAATTGTTTACTCAAACCATACCCTGTCCCACCATTTTCTCTCAAAAACTTGCAAAGCTTTACTATTCTTATGCTAAAATCCAGAGTCCTATCTTGTATATCTTTTTTAACCATATTAGGTTCTATTTATTCTAAATCCTAACATATCTTGAAATTTTGCCATAGCCATATTAGGTCCTATTTATTCTAAATTCTAATAATTCTAAATTCTAAATTATCAAAAAATTCTAAATTCTAGTGAATCCTTTTTTCATAACCAACCCACTCTTTCTCTCGCAACAAATATTTCTG
>NZ_RCBY01000067.1 GCF_003838195.1 Okeania hirsuta | reverse complement strand
TCCCAAGACTCCCCACCAACTTCTAAACCACATAAATCACTTCTTGCTTCAAGAATCAATTTTGAATGAGTACCCCGGTTTTCCCTTAACCTCAAGATTAAATGACCGCGCATAGTATCCCGGCACAAAAATATTAATCCCTTTTCAGATGGTGCTCGTAGAGGTGTACCAGATAAGTTCGTAGTCCCATTCAATTCTACTTCAAACTTGTCATTTTTGGCTTGCATTTGCCATTCTCCCCAAGGCTGAATTTGCCAATGTACTTCCGAATTCCACGGTACAAACTCATAAAACTTACCTTGATAATGAATACCCACCATTGCCACTTCTTCCATCCACCACAATACTCCTCGCTTACCACCACCAGCAGTTAAAGCTAAATCTGATTCATCATAGAAACTATTGCAGTTGAACCAAAACCACTTTTTAGGGAAAGCACCACCCCAATTTTTCTCACTATATGCTGGTGCATTGGTAAACTCATACATATTGCCATTCCATTCTATCCATCCAGTGGCAAGACCATGAGCCATTAATATTTGCCATCCAGGCTCAAAAATTGGTAAAAATGATATCCAACCAGCAGTTGATTGTTGTTGTGCATCTGGGTCTCCCCAGCCATAGATAGGTTTTGTTTGATATTGCCAACGACAGTAATTATTTTTTCCAGGGTCAGAGAGAATTCCTTGATGCCAAGTGGCAGTAGCTTGATATCCTTCTTTGATTTGAGCGTCGAATACTTGTGGGTCTAGATAACCAATGGGAGCTGGTAAATTTGTTTTTCCCCAATGACCTAATTCCAGTACTTCTGGTGCTGCCCAAAATTTGTTGACATCTGGGAAGGTGCGACAGAGATATTCATCATTTTGGCCGAGAATTTGAGCGCCACCACCGCTGTAAGGTTGGCCACCTATAGGGTCTTCTATAGAGTACATAAAGGCGAAGGTTTGTTTCTCTTCTGGTAAAGTGACTCGGTAATACCAACCTTCAAAGAAACGGCGATCGCTACCATCCCAGTGATAGCCACTATGGGGTGTTTGTTTTGGATATGTTCTCACAACTGCGAATATAATATACTTCAGAATATTTTATGAAAATTTTTGAGATAAGGTTGCGCGACTTAATTATTTTGATAAACATCAACTGTGTATATAGAAGTCGAAGGAAAGGTCGCGGATATATCAAAAGCTGAAAACTCAGACAACGTAAGATTTTTCCTTCTTAACTTCTTCTTTCTTCCTCCTGCCTCCTGCCTCCTGCCTCCTGCCTCCTGCCTCCTGCCTTCATTGAGGAATAATTTCTGTGACTACATTACTACTACCACCTTCAATGGTAACTTTTTCATTTTCTAGTTGTCCAACTGCCCGAGGACCTCTAACATTAAATGGCGGATCAACTTGACGATAAAATACGTTTCCTTGTGCTTCAAAAGTCTGATTTTCAAAGTACCAAGTTAGGCGATCGCTATTTAACTGAGCTTGATTTTTTTGCCCTACACCAATAACATTTCCTGATAAATTGAAGGTATTGTTTTGAAAATTTCCTTGACCTTGATTAGCTTTCAAAACTACTTTTTCTTCTTGTTCTAATACTGTTATAGGCCCTGGAGAAGTAATCAAATTTTGTGGCATATTCCAAGTAACTAAGTCGCTACTTATTTGTACTTTTGGGTCAGTTTGGAGTAGCTGCACATTTTTCTTGAGAGTAGCTATTTTATTGCCTAAATCATATTCTGATTCGTCACCATAAGCACTGCCAATAACATTTTTATCTTTGAGTTGTTCGATTTTTATAGGTTGATTAGTCAGCAATTTTTTTTGCTCTATTTCCCAAAATAGTTGTTCTGTTTGTATTTTAAGCACAGGTTCTTTGACCATGGCTACTACTTGACCATAAAACTCTATTTTTTTTTCTTGACTAATAACTTTTGCTTTCTGAGCTGATGCTTGTATTTGTTCGTTACTACCTGTAATATTATTAGTGACAATAATAATTCCTGGTTCTGTTAGCCATTCGAGTTGTTGTCCTCTAATAACCACTTTATTTTGAATATCATATACTTCTATTTCATCTATCAGTATAATTTTGTTTCCATCTTGATATACTTCTCCTTGTAAAGCAGTAATTTTATAGGTTACTTTTCCGTCTTGAAATAATTCACCTTCAGGTTTTGTAACTCTTATTAATTCTTGATTTTGCAAATATGAAGCTCGTTGAGATTTTACTCGCCACAACATTTGACCTTCTTCTGATGCTTCTTCTAAAGTAACATCATTTAAAGTTAAATCACTCTCTGGTGTCTGAGTAGGAATTGGTTGTTCCGATATATTTTCTTGAACTTGATTTTGTTGATTACAAGCAGTTATTCCTAGAAGTAAGGTTACTAAGATGAATAAAGGTATTGATGAATTATGGAAATAAGAAAAAGAATTATTTTGTTCGATCATAAAAAGTCTACAAGAATAGTAGTTAATAGAGATAGTACTGGAAAGTGTTAATGAATATATAGACTGAGAATTATAGCGGTTTTCAAATAGATAGACTACAGTGGTTATTTCAGTTATCAGTTATCAGTACTGACCGCTGAAGTCAGAGGCTTAAAATACTAAAGTTTATTTTTTTCATTCCCTTGAAAGGCAGGGCTAATTCATTGTCATCAGAGAATATTTATATGCAGGGCTGTTTCATTCTAAACTGTCCCATTTTATGTATTGACGAAGCCACGTTATTTACAGCTTTAGGAAATTTATCTTTCGCTGTCTGAAAATCAATAAATTCATTGTCAAAATCTAGAATGAAATGACCTTGATTTATTATGAAATACATTTAATTGTGCAAATATAAGAATCTCCCCATCCCCCCCTCCTGGGATGGGTTAGGGGTAAGTCCCCATCTCCCTATCAATCCCTATCAATTTTTCTCTAGTGACAATCAATTAGTCCTGCCCTACTCCCCTGCTCAATAAAATGTAGAAAACTTTTTGAGAAATGACCTTATTTTTTGGTCAAAGCATTCTCTTACTGCCTACTCCATAACCTCAAAGAATTTTGTAGTTTACTTAAATGAATTGCGCTGTAAGTAATTAACACAGGCGGAATGACTTTTTTTGATAATTAGAACATCAGTTGTTGTTAATTATTCTTATGTTTATTTCTTTCCCACTCCCCTACTCCCCTACTCAAGAAAGTGTAACAAACATTTATAAAATTGCTATTATACCAGTAAAAAAAACTCAAGGAAAGTTTTTAATTATGAACGAAAATTTTCCAGCTTTTACTGAGATAATGCCCAATTTTCTAACTTTCCTTGTAGCAAATAATATTCAATTTTTGCTTTAACTTACCGATTAAATGTAGAGTATATAATTCTCTAGTTATTAATCTACTAACATCAACAAAAACTAACAACACTTTGAAATTGATTATTGTTCTAGAATTTGGTCATTTTTCTAAATTAAATTAGAACAAGTATTATCTTTCATCATGTTCTTCCATTAAACCTATAACTGATAGGGGACGATAGGTATAACTAGGAGACTTAGAAGTTTTTTGGATGTCTTCTTTAATGTTTTCTAGATCTACATAACGGTCAGACACATTAATTAAACTATCGCTAGTCATAGACCTAAGACTAACTACCTCGACCCGAACACCCCTATAACTCACAGCATCTACAGCATAAGCTAAATCTCCATCTCCACTAACCAATATAGCAGTATCATAAGAGCCGACTAAAGCCATCATATCAACTGCTATTTCCACATCAAGATTAGCTTTTTTAGAACCATCCGGTAGTTGTACTAAATCTTTAGAAATGACACGATAACCATTGCGGCGCATCCACAACAAAAATCCTTGCTGTTTTTCATTAGTACGATCTACTCCTGTATAGAAAAAGGAACGTAGAAGGCGAGAACCACCAGTAAGACGACAAAGAAGCTTAGTGTAATCAATTTCTATTCCTAATTGCAAAGCAGCATAAAATAGATTAGACCCATCAATAAAAATTGCTACTCTACCACGATTTTCTAGAATTTGTTCGGGAGTAAATATCTCATTAATTTCTATTTGTTGATGATTCAACATGATTTTTAACCTCAGTTTTTTTATTGATTAAAGACATTGAATTCTTAAGTCAGATATAATTTTTTAGCACAAAAAACAGACAATGTAATTTGAAAAAAACGATACTACAATTAGCTTTTTAAGAAACAGTTTCTGCCAGTTCTATTCTTTGAAAAATCGGTTGAGGTTGCCCAAGAATTTGATTTTTTGGTAAAGCGCCCCAGTTTGCTTGTTTGACAAAAATTTCTGAACTATTAATTACTGATTTATCGTTAAAGTCATTTGAGAAACCTAGTTGCTGATAGATAGCATTACTAATATTGGGAATTATTGGTGATAAAAGATAGGACGCTAGTCTAACAGATTCCAACACAGAATATAATACTTCTGCTAGGGCCTCTAACTGACACTGCTTATATAGACTCCAAGGAGCAGTTTCGTCTATATATTTATTGCTAGTTCTCACTAAGGCCAATACGGCTTCACAAACTTGACTAAAAGCTAAATCAGTATAAGCTTGAATAACTTGTTCGCCCAAACTCATGCCTATTGCTTTAAGTGGATGAGTGACTTCTATTTCCTCACCGTGAATATCAGGAATTTGGCCTTTGAAGTATTTCTGAGCCATTTTGAGAGTACGATTTAGCAGATTACCCAAGTCATTAGCTAAGTCAGCGTTTAGGACATTAATAAAGCGGGTTTCACTAAAATCACCATCAACTCCAAATTCTATTTCTTTGAGAAAATAGTAACGAACTGCGTCAGAGCCATACTTTTTTAGTAATTCAAATGGATCTAAGGTATTGCCCAAAGATTTACCCATTTTCTTCCCATCTTTGGTCAAAAATCCATGTCCAAAAACATGATGAGAGATTGGTAAATCTGCTGACATTAGCATTGCTGGCCAATAAATAGCATGGAAACGCAGTATATCTTTACCAATTAGGTGTAAATTAATCGGCCACCATTTTGATAAAGCATTCTCTAGGGTAGGTTCACTATCAGGATCTAGGAGTGCTGTTACATAACCTAATAGAGCATCAAACCAAACATAGATAGTATGGCTGGGATCGACTGGTAGTTGAAAACCCCAATCTACATTAACTCTAGAGATTGAAAAGTCTTGTAATCCTTGGTTAACAAAATTTAAGACCTCATTGCGACGACTTTCCGGTTGAATAAAGTTAGGCTTTTCTTGATAAAAAGCTTGTAGTTTTTCCTGATATTTAGAAAGACGAAAGAAGTAATTTTCCTCGTCGCGCCATTCTACTTTTTGGTTAGTATGGATGGGGCAATATTTCTCTTCTAGAAGTTCGCGCTCTTCTTTAAATTCTTCACAAGCTACGCAATACCATCCTTGTTGCTGACTTAAATAGATATCACCTCGATCCCAAACTCTTTGAAAAAATTCTTTGACAATTAACTCGTGGTTAGATGCAGTAGTACGACTAAAACGGTCATATTGAATATTTAGTTGTTGCCAGAGAGATTCAAATCCTGATACCACTAAATCACAGTGTTCTTGGGGGGACCTGCCTTTGCTCTGAGCTGTCCTTTGAATTTTTTGGCCATGCTCGTCTGTTCCAGTAATCATTAGCACTGATTTACCTTGTAGCCTTTGAAAACGAGCTACCGTATCGGCAGCAATAGTTGTATAAGCACTGCCTATATGCGGTAGAGCGTTAACGTAGTAAAGGGGAGTTGTAATTGCAAAGGTATCCTGAGTTTTATATGTGTTTTTCATGGAAAATCAGAGTAAAATACTATTGATTTGAACTGATTCTGGGTACAATCATAACGAGTCTAGATAGTATCGACCTATTTGATTTATACTTTGTTTAACTGGTTGTTTATTGACCTAATCAACATCATTAATTGATTGATCTGTAAAAGCCAATAAAACCCCCTACAATAACAGTAATGCTGTTACTATGTTTTTCTGGACTTTCTCAAAGAAATTTTAACTTTTGGTATCCTAACGTTACTATTCTGAGAAAATATTTATGAGAGTTTAGAATTTACATACCTAATTATTCAGAGGTAAGATGGGAGGCCAAGCAAATAATCTACTGCTTATTTCTCGTTTGTTCTTAGCTGCTATTGGCAGTAGAACTTTTGTTTATCATGCAGACAGGATTCCTTCAGAAGGAGGCATAATTGTTGTAAGTAACCATCGTAGTTTTATGGACCCTTTGTTACTGACAGTGGCCGTTAATCGGCAAATTAAATTTGCTTGTCATCACTATATGGGCCAAGTGCCTCTACTGCGAGAAATGGTTACTGGTTTAGGTTGTTTCCCTTTAGATAATTCGAGTCGTAGACAACAAGATTTTTTCCGACAGGCAACAAAGTTATTACAAGCTGAAGAAATGGTGGGGGTTTTCCCTGAAGGAGCTGCACCTATAGTTCGGTGTACTCCACCTAATTTGATTAGTGATTTTCAAAGAGGATTTGCTCATTTGGCCTTGCGCTCGCCAGTTGCAAATTTGGCAATTTTGCCAGTGGCGATCGCTTCATCTGATGAGCAGTTAATTTCTTCGAGAATACCTTTGAAGTTGTTAAGTTTTTTCGATCCTTCAGAACCTTTATTTAATCAACCTGGATGGCATCCAGCGATAGTTTATCAGCGTTCTAATATCATGTTTGGTCGCCCGTTTTGGGTTAAGCCTTCCCACCGTCAGCAATATCATGGAAAATACGCTAAACAGTTAGTCAACAATTTGACTGATTATGTTAGCCAAGAAATTGCTAATTTACTTATAGAAGGTTGTATTTAAGGATTAAACCTTTAACTTTTGCTTGATGTCTCAATTTTTATTCTAGAAACTCATATAAAAAATTGCTCTTATTCATCAATAAATTTAATAATTAAATAATTTAATTTTGTTTTCTCCTAAACCGAAACTATTATATTGCTAGTTAAGTCAGACTAGTGCGGCTACCCGGAAGTTAAAAGTCAATCATTTTTGATCATTTTCTTTGTGGGTTTAATACCCCACCGTCTACACGGTGTTCAAAATTACTTGGGGTGAGAATCCCCATGTAATTTTCCTCCTGTCTCCTGTCTCCTGTCTCCTGTCTCCTGTCTCCTTCTTCAATTGTAATTGTTTTAGGATTTTGTAACTGGTCAGTTATTTTCGCCATCCTGCACTAGGCGAATCTTAAGTAATAATTAGGTAGTTCGTAGAAAAAAAATCTAATCTATAGATATAGAAGGTAAATGATAAATTACTCAGAGATATTAACTGTTAATCATTAAATTATCAATCATTAATTACTTTTTATTTGTATTCAATCATGCAAGTGGCAAATAGCCAAATTAGTTTTTTAAGGCCAACTAAACCTAGACCAGAATTACCTTTATTGATTTTCTTGCCTGCTATGGATGGAACAGGTAAATTGTTGCGATCGCAACAGTCTAGATTATCAACTGCTTTTAATATTCGCTGTCTGAGTATCCCACCCAATGATCTATCGAGCTGGGAACAGTTATTGGAAAAGACAGTAGAGTTAATTGAAATAGAAAGAAAGGCAATACCGGAAAGACCTGTTTACCTATGCGGAGAATCTTTTGGTGGATGTCTAGCACTAAAAGTTGCTTTTACTGCTCCTGAATTATTCAACAAGCTGATTTTAGTCAATTCAGCTTCCTCATTCAGTCAACAACCTTTAGTCAAATATGGCTCATATCTGACTCAATACTTACCAAGCTATTTGTATAGATTATCGGTTACAGGAACTTTACCATTTTTAGCAGCTCTTGGCCGGATAGAAAGGGCAGAACGTCAAGCCTTATTAGAGGCAATGCAGTCAGTTTCTCAACAGACCTCAATCTGGCGATTAGAGTTAATGCGTTCATTCCAGGTAGACAAGAATCAACTAAAAAAGTTAAAAAAATCTGTATTAGTTATTGCTAGTGCAGCCGACAGACTATTGCCTTCAATATCACAAGCTAAGTTTTTAGTCAAGCATTTGCCTGAAGCTAAAATGGTTGTTCTCCCAAATAGCGGTCACGCCTGCTTGCTAGAAACAGACGTGGACTTCTACGAAATTATTCGAGATCGATGGGGCAGCGAGTTAGTTGGAGCAGAGACAGACATAGTATCTACTACATTAAAAATCACCACCACCTAACTTTCTAGTTTAAACTAAGCCACTTTTGAGCATTCAGACGTTGAATCACGCCAAACACTAATAAACCTAGAGTAATTTTACGCTCGTCAATTAAAAAAGGTTCTAGAGTAGCAGGTTTTGCACCATTATCTGCACAAGAAAAAGCTCTAGGGCCTTTAATATCTTTTTTCGGAAAATAAACATTGAACTGACGCTGGCCTTGTTTAAACTTACCCATCACTTGCCAACATTCTTCAGATGAATTGAGGCCAACCATAGGTAATTTCTGTTTAATTAGGTTCAGGTCAAGATCGTCAATACCTTGCTGAGTTAGAGCTTCTTGCAAAGCTGGCAAATAATCTTGCTGCATAAACTCCGCAAAAGGCTTATCTTCCAGAGCAGGAGGCTTTTCTTTTTTCACCTTACCTCCAGCAGGCTTATTTTCAGATTTTTTAGCTTCTTGTTCTTCAGCCATAAATGCTTCCTTAATTAAATTTCTGCATAAGCTCGTTCTACTAAACGACGAGCCAGAGTTTGAACTCCTGTATGTTCATAATAATTGGTACTCACATCTAGGAATGCAGCCAAATAATCCAATTTATCATCACTAAATTCTACAAAACTTTGCAGACTATTGGCCACATTATGGGGAGTAATGCCTCGATCGCTGACAAAATCTCCCATCCAACCAGAAACCGAACCAAAAGCTTCCCCAATAAAGCCTAACTTACTGTCTTTATTATCCCCAGGAATAGCATCTTCCATTTCCCTGAAACCTTCGTTTTCTTCTAGGTCTGAGGGGGATAGTCGTTCGATCCATTCTGAAACTGCTTGTAAAAAGTCTGGCCCAAGGGGAATTAAACCATCAAAACAAACTAAGGCTGCTAAACGCATCAAAGATTCCCCACTATAATCACCCAAAGCTCCTACAAAATCACCAATACTATCTCCAGGAATGCCATTGATGGAGCAAAAACCTAATAACTCAGCCACTACTTTCAGAGACAGATCGATAGTTTGGCCTTTTGCAGGTTTAGGAGTCAGGCTAGTTAACAAACCTCCCATTAGAGGAATTTTGTTACCAACCATATTAGCTAGGGTAGCTACACCTACAGCACGACCTGCTCCACTGACAGTTTGGTAGAGCCACAAAGCTCGTTGATATCCTTGAGCTTTGTCATTGAATAGAATTACAGCGCGATCGCCTATTTGCTGAATTAGGTCTTCGTCGTCTTCCCCTGTGACAGTGCGGATGGTATTTTCAAATCCTACCAAGTTATCCCATTCTCCAGGAACAATAAAATCTAAGGCACGTAAGGATTTAATTGTCAGATTGTCCTCGGGCAGTTCATCTACTAATTCAAAAATTGGCTTACTCATTTGTGTGTGGCTCCTTTGGTTAATTAAAAAGTTAATATTTGGAAGTTATAGCGCTTTCGGTGCAGAATGCTGGCGCAAACGCGCAGGCAACAGGCAATAGGCAATAGGGGGAATAAAAACTGTTTGCGCAAGTATTATTCGATAGGAAATCTGATGAGACTTTTATCTATAGAACCCCTGAGCGTATCTTTGGACGCGGTATGTGCTTTTGGCTTCCGTCCTCAGCCTGAGGAAGTTGTGGAAATTCAGGAACGAGAATGGGGAAAAAGCGGATGAGACCCCGCGTCGCCCAATAGCAAACCTGGTAGCTTCCCTTGCAGGTAGAAAAATACTCTCATCTCCCCATCTCCCCATCTCCCCATCTCCCCATCTCCTTCTCTATTTTTAAATAGATCCGTTTAGGGGTTCTATATTGGTAGTGCCTGCAATTGGTAAATATACCAGCGCGCACTGCTATAACAAAGGAAGACTATATTGTTTAAGTTGGAGGGCAGAATTATATTATGTCCGTTGGTATCGTTTGTGTAAACCCAAGGGTGAATATAAATTTAAGTTTTTTTTGCTCTTAAGCCTTCCTATTTCTTCCCTCTTGCTTCTTGCTTCTTCCTTACCTTCGCTATGCAATACCGATGCTACCGGACATGATATTATTTATTTGAGACTTGATAGACCACTTAGATTAAATTTTTCTAGCCATGCTTCCCGATCGCTGGGAGTAAATGAGGGGTCTTTTGATTGAGCTTTTACCTGGAAACGATTATCTACTAATACCGCAGTTGTAGTTTTACCTTGTTCAACTGCTGGATATCCTCCTATTTTTTTGCTACTATTTTGGAATTTGTCGGCTGCAGCAGGGGAAGCGGAGATGTCATTGATAGACATGACTGCTACTTCTTGACCACCTTTTTTGAGACTTGCTTGAGCAAAACCTTTTTTCTCTTGAGCATAGTTCAGTTTATAGTCGCCACTTGATGATGGGAAGTATTTGTTTAGACTACCGCCAGATACTTGTTGGGCTTGGGAAGGACGTTCTGTTTTGCTTTGTTGTTGGGCCTGGTCGAAACGGCTTGGTTGTTTGGCTCCGCCACAAGCAGATGTTAGTAGTAATAAGCAGATAAATATTGGGGCTAGAGTTTTTGCTAATTTACGGCTATATATCATTAATTTATCTCTCCTTAAATCATAATATTTGAGATTGCTAGTATAATTTTCTCTTAAAATCGTACTATTTGTGTTATTTTTTCTGATGGCCTAAGATAAAAATTGTCCAAAGTTGATCGAATGTTTTCTTTTTCAATTCTAGTGGATCTGGTCAATATTTACAGGACTTACGCAGAGAGTCTATATATAGCGAGAAAGAATACTATTTCCCCCTAAAGATGGTGGTTTAAAAGTCAATTTGCGTAAGTCCTGATTTAACTAAATCTGATGGCTTATTTTGATGTACAGCCTGTCTTTGTATAGATAAATCTGTCTTTGTCTAGATGAAGTTGATTGTTAGTGATTTTTTATCGGCACGAGTACCATCCTTGTGAACTAGGGCGATCGCGTAGATGATTTTTATTTTGATTGACTTGGTACAGCAGATTGCAGGTATATAAGGTACAAATATTAATGATCAAGTCTTTGTAGTGCGGGCATCTTGTCTGCGACTGGTGTACTTCACTAATATGAAACACGCTGTATCAGTTTGAAAGCAGAGGAAAAAATATTTAGGGTTTGCGTATGGAAAGATATGAGTGGTAGGAGTAGGAGTCAACCCACCCCCGCCCCTCCCAGGAGGGGAAAAGCCGAGTTAGGAGAAATGGGGAATGAGCGAGGAGATAGGAGTAAGAATTGTCCCTCAATTTTTCTGTCCTTAGTTTGTCTTTTATGCTAACTTTTTGAGGGTTTTAGACTAAAAAAAGCGCACTTTTTGGGAATCAAAGAAAGCTCAAACCTTTACATTTAAATGGTTTTATGGTTAATCAGCACACCCTATTTATGTGCAAAAAACAGTAATTTTTTTTGTATTTTTTTTGATACAAAATCTACTGTGAAACTTGACAAAATAATTTTTTTTTGTAACTTTTAAGGGTTATGAAATGAGGTAGAAACTAAAATATTTCCTAACTTAGAGATATTGGATAAATATTACAAATAATGACAAAGTTATCGAGTATTGTAAAATAAAAAGATTATACTCAGTAGATGTTATTTTTCTGAATAAAAGCAAGAGCAGTTATAGCCATAAGATTTGAGTTGTGAGATATTGGAAACTTTTAGGGAACAGGGAACACATGGTCTGGGAACAGAGAATGAAGAAGAAAACGTATCATATGAATATAATAATTGCTATATTCTATACTTTTAAGGAACATCTCAATTTTCACAACTGATTCCTGATTGCTATAAATATTAAATAGACAAATATTTTCTGTACCTTGTAGTTGTCAAAAAAACTGTTTTAAGAACAAAAAAATGAGTTCTGACTATCCCTTGATACTAGCAACAGACCTAGATGGAACTTTCTTAGGAGGTTCAGATGAACAACGAGCAGAATTTTATGAATATCTGCAAAAACATCGCCATCGCCTACTATTAGTATTCGTGACTGGGCGAGACGTGGAATTTGTGCAAAGCTTATGTGAAGATTCAAAATTTCCTAATCCTGACTATATTATTGGCGATGTTGGTACAACAATAGTTCACGGTAAAACTCTAGAACCCTTAGAATCAATACAAGGGTGGGTTGAAAAAATCTGGGGAAATGCTAGCGATCGTGTTAAAGAAATGATGGCAAATGAACCAGGAATAGAACTTCAAGAATGTAGTGGCCCACGGCGTGTTTCTTACTATTACGAACCAGAAAAACTCCAAGAAAGCACAGTTCAAAAAGTGTTTGATGCTGGATTTGATTGTATTCTATCTGCTGATGTTTATTTAGACGTAATGCCTAAAGGTGTTTCTAAAGGACCTACACTGATGAAATTCATTGAATTATTAGGGTTAAATACAGACAATGTAATTCCAGCAGGAGATTCTCTCAATGACTTATCTTTATTCAAAACCGGACTCAAAAGTGTTGCAGTGGGAAATGCGGAACCGAAACTGGTAAAACATATCGCAAAAATGAACAACGTTTATCACAGTCCTTATCCAGGTACAACAGGAATCTGGGATGGTTTGAAATATTACAGTAAATTATTGGAGGCATAACAAATTGAAATCCTCACTTGTTATTCTTTATCACCGAGAACCCTATGACGAAGTAATCGAAAATGGTAAAGTTAACTATAAACCGAAGAAAAGTCCCAATGGCATTATTCCAACTCTCAAAAGTTTCTTCAAAAGCGTCAACCAAGGCACATGGATAGCTTGGAAGCAAGTTACAGAAGAACAAAAAGTTGATTTCCAACAACGAGTTACTGTGGAAGAACATGGAAGCAACTATACGGTACAAAGAATCCCATTAATAGAGCAACAAGTGAGAGATTTCTATCACATTACAAGTAAAGAAGCATTTTGGCCGATTCTTCATTCTTTTCCCTGGTATTTCACCTCTGAAACCACAGATTGGGAAAACTTCCAACTAATTAATCGGAAATTTGCCGAAGCTGCTTGTGAAGAAGCTGCCGATGATGCTCTGATTTGGGTGCATGATTACAATCTCTGGTTAGCGCCCAAGTATATCCGAGAAATGAAACCTAATGCCAGGATTGCATTTTTTCATCATACTCCTTTCCCATCTGTAGATATTTTTAATGTATTACCTTGGCGAGGAGAAATTGTTGATAGCTTGCTTTGCTGCGATATTGTGGGTTTCCATATTCCACGGTATGCCGAAAACTTCGTGAATGTAGCTCGGAGTTTGCGAGAAATTGATGTTGTCAAAATTGAACCTGTACCAGAACATATTACCAAAGTAGGTATAGCTTTAGCAGAACCAGAAGTCACTACTCAGATCCGTCACCAAGGTCAGTTAGTCAGAATAGACTCTTTTCCTGTCGGAACTTCTCCAGAATATATCAAGAGCTTAGTAGAAAAACCAGAAACTCAAGCATTGATTGCATCTATTAAAGAAAAGTATCAAGGACGAAAGTTAATTATTGCCGCAGGTCGTATTGACTATGTGAAAGGTCACCGTCAAATGTTGGAAGCTTTTGAACGTTTGTTAGAACGTCGCCCAGATTTGCATGGCAAGGTTAGCTTTATTGTTAGTTGTGTTGCTCCAGCAAAAGGAATGCAAATTTATGACACTACTAAACAAGAAATTGAGCAATTAGTAGGGAAAATAAACGGGCGGTTTACTAGGTTTTCCTCTGATTGGATTCCAGTTTTGTTGTCTACAGAAGCTTTATCTTATCAATCACTTTTAGGTGATTTTGCTGCCTCCGATATCTGTTGGACTACTCCTTTGAGAGACGGTCTGAATTTAGTGGCAAAAGAATATATTGTTACTCGCCAAAATAGAGATGGGATATTAATATTGTCTGAGTTTTTGGGTGCAGCAGTGGAATTGCCAGAAGCTATTTTAACAAATCCTTACTCTGTTAAGTCTATGGATAATGCCATTGAACAAGCATTAGAAATGCCTATGGAAGAACAAAAGCAAAAAATGACAAAAATGTATGAAACTGTTTGGAAATATGATGTGAGATGTTGGGCATATCATATGTTTGAGCTGTTTCAAAATACCACCCATGATGTAGTTTCTGAATAGTAGAAGGTTTCTCTGTAAAGATATAACAATAGTTCATTAATTGATAATTGATAATTGATAATTGATAATTACCTCTGGTTAAAACCGGAATTGAATATAAGGAATATTTTCTTTTTTTTTCCTTAAAATAGTCCGCTTTAAACCAGAATAATTAATAATTATTAATTTGTAAATTTTTCTAAGAGGTCATTTCAGTTATCAGTTATCAGTACTGACCACTAAAGCCGGAGGCTTGAAATACTGAACTGAATATTTCTTTCATACCCTTAAAAGAGGAGGCTTTAGACCTCATTTTTTGGTGTTGCACAATCAGGAATGATGTAATCGGAACATTTGATATTTTTGAATAATTCTTTCCTCAATATATTTACAGTTGAAAATCTACTATCATTCTTTAATGTGCAACCCCCATTTTTTGGTAATAAAAGAGAAAAATTACTGCACCTAATAAAATTTAAGAAGCAAGGAGATAACATCATAATTAATTGAATACTTATAAATAATTATTGCTCTGCTGATTTAAATATCAAAGCATTGACTGATATTGGTTTTAGGCAAATTATGTCTAGAAATTATATGAGCTTTTCAAAAGCGATAGTTAAAAAAGTGAGGATTTTCGGGCAGCTATAGCAGAAAAATTACTATGACTATTATGAATGGCCACTAACTCTGTAATCCCCATTTATTCTACGTTCGCCCCTACTCCCTACTCCCTACTCCCTACAAAGAGCAAAAAGACTTTCCATACGCAAACCCTAATTAGAGGGGAGTCAAAACTCAGAATTCACCAAGTCAGCAAAAAAGAATTTATACCAAATCTGATTACTATAGACCACAATCTTAGGACTCGTTTCATTAATGGATAATGGATAATGGATAATTACCTCTAGTTAAAACCGTTACGGAATTGAATATAAGGAAATATTATTTCTTCTCTTGGTCAATTGGATATGGTTAGGAAACCCATCCATTCCACCCTACGGGAAGCTGGGCTAACGACCGCTTTTTTTTCCCTTTGTAGAGCGACAGCTCGCGGCGCAGCCAAGGGAAGGCTTTTGACCTGAATTATTTAATTAACAATTATTAATTATTAATTATTCGATAAAAATAACTATTACAGTTTTTTTGATGGAAGCTGTATTTCACAATTTATCCCAGATAAAATTTGTACAACTTATTTTTACATGGCTCCTTACTATCAGCATTAACTGACATTTTGACTTGTTATATTAAATCCGTTTAATTCGGTATAAAAAAATGTTCCATCTTCAACCATTACCAAATATTTCTCGAGTTCCCCTACTCCCCTACTCCCCTACCCAGCATCTAATTACACTGATGCTACCGGATTTGATATTACTGTGATTGGAGCCAGGAAAAGTGTTACAAGAAAGTTGAATACTATCCTCAATTTATGGAAGAAAATTTCATTCCAGATTATGTTATGGAAAGTACTGAGTATTCTCAGAATACAGGAGTTACTGCTGAGTTTCTTTAGCTATTTTGGTATAGCAAAATCTTTCATCTTAACTTATGGGTAGAGTGTGAATAGATGAACAGATTAATGGTAATTTTTCTGTAAATTACTATTAACCTACTCTACTAACTTCTATCAAAAATTGAGTAATTAACTAACAGGTAAAAATCATAAATTATGGTAAATAAAATATCTCAAGCTGATAAAAGAAGAGAAATTATTAAAACTTTCGACTCTGCTTATCCAGTATCTAGCGAAAAGGCAACTTTAGCAATTATAGGTGCAGGTGCATGGGGTTCTGCTTTAGCAAAATTGGCTGGTCATAATCAACATGAAATACATTTATGGTCTCGTAGCTTGAATGTCAATTTATCAGAAATACTCCAAGATGTTGATATTATAGTTTCGGCAATTTCTATGAAAGGAGTGAATGAAACGGCAGAAAAAATCAAAAAAATTGGATTATCAGAAAAGGTAATTATTGTGACTGCTACAAAAGGATTAGATCCAGCAACAAGGCGGACTCCTTCTCAGATTTGGGAAACAAATTTTCCTAATAATTCAGTTGTGGTTTTATCTGGTCCTAATTTATCAAAAGAAATTAATGATAAATTACCTGCTGCAACGGTAGTTGCTAGTAAAAATAAGGCAGCAGCAACAACAGTACAAAATATTTTTGCTTCTGGTTTATTTCGGGTTTATAGTAGTCCAGATCCTATTGGTACAGAGTTAGGTGGAACCTTGAAAAATGTTATTGCTATTGCTGCTGGAGTTTGTGATGGTTTGGAACTTGGTACTAATGCTAAATCAGCTTTGTTAACTCGTGCTTTGACAGAAATGATTCGGGTTGGTAATCATTTAGGCGGACAAACTGAAACTTTTTTTGGGTTATCTGGTTTAGGAGATATGTTGGCAACTTGTAGTAGTTCTTTGAGTAGAAATTATCGGGTTGGTTATGGTTTAGCTCAAGGTAAAAGTTTGGAGAAAATTTTAGACGAATTACAAGGTACTGCTGAGGGTGTTAATACTACGAATGTTTTGATCGATCTTGCTTACCGAGAGGAAATTCGCGTACCTATTTCTCATCAGGTTTTTCTTTTATTAAATGGCAAAATTACTCCAGAAGAAGCAGTAGTAGCTCTGATGGAAAGAGATTTGAAAGCTGAATTTTGTGATTGATTCTCAACTGAAAGCTCAAAATATTGTGGATTAGTAATGTGTTTTTTGTTTTAAGTAGTTAATGGTACTTAGACATTTTTTGGTAGGAAAAATGCGTCAAAGTTAGTCTAGACAAGGGAATTACGTCGATGCGTTAAAAATGGCTAGCACCCTTAGTAATTCAGGATTTTACCTTTTTGACGTAAAACCCTATGTCTATCTATATTTGAGCCTATTTTATGGCTTTTTTTTGTGTAAGTCCCATTAAGCAAAATTAATTATATATCTACGGCTCTTGTATAATATAAGTATATTTGTTGTTCTCTGTTATCTACTTTTATCAAATGTCAAATTAATTTTCATGGATACCTGTAGTAGGGAACAGCTCCATCAGGCAATAAGTAACCTTGGGAAAAAATCAAACCGTGTTCGATTTATCATCAGCCTATCTCAAGCACCAACCTTTTCTTTAGCTATGTTTTTATAGCTGCACGAATATTTATGATTGTCAGTAGTAAAACAGCAAGAATTTCAGAAATTCTAATCCTCTAGTCTAAGAAAAATTAGTTTTTCCTGTGATGCTCAGATTTTCTCAAAATTTATAGTAGTCGAAAGAAAGGTTAGGAAAGATCAAAAGCTTAAAACTCAGACAACGCAATATTCTTCCTTCTTCTTCCTTCCTTCTTCTGATCTAAACATAGTAAAACTCAGCCTAAGAGCAAAAACTAGCTAGGCAGTAGAACTAAATATAGGAACAATCTATTGGATATGCAGACTAGGAAATGGCAATACTGCTGATACCATGCTTGTCTATGGCTTCGACAGATTCAGGAGGTGAGGATTCTATCTCCCAATCTGGGAAAACTTTACGGATAACCTGAATATGAGGATCAACCTCAATCCAAAGCCTTGCTCCGCCAGCCTGACTGCGATTTGGCTTGTGAGGTCTGTAGATGATTTTGCAAGGTCCGACTATTTCCGCTTCATGGCATCTATGATTGCGATCGCCTTGTTTAACAGAGATAGCCGGATCACTGGTACCGTTGTCTCGGTTATCATCAATTACCTTTCGCACAATGTGAATAAAGGTATTGCCTGTACGCTTTCCTTTGTTCCAAGTACCTTGTGGACCTCGAAGACCAGGGGTTATTTCAGGCATTCCCCGATTGTTTAGAGGAATTGCCCAAAATCTACCTTTTTTCTTCGCTCCAATAACCCGACTTTGTTTCAAGAGCAGTCTGAGTCTGGCAGTAGAAATATTTAAGAGGAATGCTGCTTCCGTGGTTCCTACTAACATTGGCCTAAACTATTTCGGAATGATTTTTCAAATATACCACGCTAAAGTGTTCTGAAAAATTTTTCAGAATTTATAAGAGTGGTAAATAAGTAGTAAAATTTATTATACCATTTCTGGATAATGTAAGTATAATAAAAATGTTCTATTGAAGCGATCTGGAAGGAATATCCCAAATTTATGCTCCGTTTCTAGTGTTCGGTTTTGAATTTACCGAAAAATTGTGGGTATGCGCCTCCCCTTTTAAGGGAATAAAAAGCGGTCGATCTTCGGAGCTTCCCGTAGGGTGGGAAGGCGTACTTCGGAGCGGCTTTGTCACTCTTCAGGTTTCGGAGCTGGCCAACCATCGACCAAGAGAAAAGAGAATATTCCTGATGTCAAGTCTCCTGATTACAGAGCTACTGATAACTGAGACACCTACCACCTACCACCTCAGAAGTTTACCGGAAAATTGGGGTAGGCGCCTCCCCCTTTTAGGGGGACTTTTTGTTAATTAGGGCTGGCAAGTACTTTATTTGTCTGCGATAATTTGATCGTAGCATTATGGCACTCAAACTTTTCTATGCTCGTCTACGAGATGAAAATGCAAGGCACAGAAAATCATTACAGAAAGCTAGATTCAGCTATTCTTACTGGTAGATTTGTGCGTAACAGCATTATCAGAGCTTGGATAGATTGATCGTAAATAACTATTCCAACAGAAATTGGATAGAGGTTTTTTACCGATAAGCAATCATGATGGTTAGGATTAAAAGAACATCAAGTAATAGATAAATGGAGTATAGAACGCCATTTGATCTAGAGTATTTTGTGCCTATACTTTGATGATTTGGCATCAGCTAACTGGAGGATTACAGAGGTAATGGGGGAATAAACCTTTGAAGACATTTACTGATGCAATGGTACGCTTTTCGTACAGCTATGTCTTTCCGTTTTTTTGATTGGTTAACTAATAACCGTGACGTATTTGCCTCTGACAGAGAGAGTTTGGGCTATATTTGGTCTTAAAAGTTCTGTAAGTCGCAATAGGTATAACTTTTTTTGATAAAAAGTTACTAAATTACCAAGGATTACCAATAATAGTAAAAGCAGCCCAATAATAAGGATGAGATAAATTTTCATTTCCATATTCTGCTAATTCTTGTGGCAATTTTACGCTACTACCAGAACCGTGTAACTTATCTTTTTTCAAGTTTACTTTCCCGTTTAACATTGCTATTTGTGCTTGTCTGAGAGCTTCTGCTTTCAGTGGATTTTTTTGAAAATGTTGATAAAATTCATTCATTAATGCCAAAGTTCCCACATCACTAACATACCAAAGACTTGCCAGTGCAGATTTAACTCCAGCTTGCACAGCTAAACCAGCAAAACCTAATTCTGCTTGTTGGTCTCCCACTGCAGTTTTACAAGCACTTAGTACCAACAATTCTACTTTTGGTTGATGCCATTTCAAATTTCTAATATCGTCTAACTCTAGCTTTTCTTGATTCCAAAACTGAATATAAGAATTACTGGGTTTGCCCGATTTAAACTCAGCATGGGTAGCTAAATGAATAATTCCAAATTTATGTTTTTGTTGTTGGTATTGTAAATTTTTAACTGTAAAATCTTGGTTGATAAATGCTTTGCCTTGAAAAAATTCTTGTGTAATTTGTTTTAATTCTGTTGGTACGGCTGGTAAAGATTGATGGTCGATAAATTCTGATGCCCCCATTCCTAATACTTGCATATTTTTTCTGGAATTATACTCAGTTTCGATCATATTAAAGGCGGGAATTAAAGCAATACTATACTTTTCTATGAGAAATTTTTCTCCATCATGTAGTGCTGATAATGCTAAACTGCGTAAACCTGGTCCTAGACAAAAAAGAATTGTATCTACTTTTTGCTTTTCTAATTCTGGCTCGATAGGAGCTACTATCCACTGATAAATTTGTTGAGCAGGTTTTAGATATGAATTGCTGTGACGTCCTCTGGGATCTGTGATTTCCCCAGCCAATATTTTTGCTGTATTTAATACAGTCTTTTGCTCTAGATCAGTAACACTGTATATAACAGGTATTTGATTGGGAGTAATTAATACTAACTGTATGGTTTTTTTTCTTGGCCATACCCAAACAACCCCAGGGTTTTTATCAGTTTGGATTTTCCATAAATCAAGTTGTTTAGCGATAGTTTCAGCAGTTAATGTAAAGCCAGAGAGATTAACACCAAAATAATTTTCATAAGCTTTTTCCCAAGTTTGTTCGATTCTATTCACAACTTCTTTGACAGCCCGATTTTCTAATAATGTATCCCACTCTGATTCTTGCAGAGCAAATGCTGGTTGTTTTTGTAGAAGAATATTTAATGTGATACTACTGATGCAGACTAATATAAATAGAAAGAATAAAATCTGATTTTTTTTCCATCTTTTGTTAAACATAATTTGGCTCCAAGATTTTTATTTCCAACTCTATTAACTATGATTGAGGCAAAAATTATGTAAGCATTTCCTACGGAATACTACGCAAACAGCAATTAGTAATAAATAATTACTTCTCAGGTTTGGTAAGGTGACCCATGGCAGTAACTTTTCTATTAAACTAATTTTAAAGGTTGCTTTTACCTTCCCCAAAATTAATTGCTGATAGCTAATAGCTGACAGCTGAACATTTACAAAATTATAGATGGGTTAAATACAGCAATTAATCTTCACCTATCAATAGTCAGTTTTTCTTGTTTTCGTGATTTTTACTTCTTTTCAAGGCTGATTAATAGACCTAAATTACCCGCAAACTACAGTATGAGAAGATGAATTTGCTTACTTAATCTCGGTACAATGGTCTACACTGTGGAAAATAAGAACTTTTATACAGACTAATCTAAAATCAAAAACAGATATGACACCTCCAGAAACTAGCACTCCTCCAGAGAGTTCAGATAATCATAATTTAGCACCTGTAAGCTTGAAAGAGCCTGAAGTTAATCCAAATAATACAGCTCGAGTAGGCGATTGTCAAGATTTAGAAGAAGATGATTATCTCGATCGAGCTCCTGATGATGTGGAAATGTCTATATTTGACCATCTCGAAGAGTTACGGATGCGAATATTTTACTCTCTAATAGCAGGAGTTGTAGGTATTATTGGTTGCTTTATTGTAGTTAAACCTATTGTCCAATTTCTAGAAGTTCCTGCCCGTGGAGTCAAGTTTCTCCAACTAGCTCCAGGAGAATATTTTTTTGTAACTATTAAAGTAGCTGCTTATAGTGGTTTTCTTTTAGCAAGTCCCTTTATACTTTATCAAATAGTTAAGTTTGTTCTACCAGGTTTAACTATTAGAGAAAGAAGATTTCTCGGACCCATTTTCTTAGGCTCTACAGTTTTATTTGGATTGGGATTAGTATTTGCTTATTTTGCAATTGTACCAGCAGCTTTGAAGTTTTTTATTAGTTACGGATCGGAAGTAGTAGAACAAGCTTGGTCAATTGAACAATATTTTGAATTTGTATTACTATTAATGTTTAGTACGGCATTAGCATTTCAAATTCCTATCCTGCAATTTTTGTTAGGTATTTCAGGAATTGTTTCTTCTCGACAAATGTTTTCTGGCTGGAGATATGTATTGTTAGGTGCAGCAGTTTTAGGAGCAGTTTTAACTCCTTCAACTGACCCTTTAACTCAAAGTTTATTAGGTGGAGCAGTAGTGGCTCTTTATCTAGGAGGTAGTTTTGTTGTCAAGTTAATTGGCAAATAAAAAATACTGTCTTTACTAAACTATTAATAATTGTCGCACTAGCAGTAAAAATTAATAATTTTTGCTCTGGGATTTCTACAATAATTGTTAGATATTGTGGGAATAGTCAGTTCTCAACAAATGCTCTCTAGTGTTAGGGTCTGGATTATCAGGAGCTGTTTTAACCTTTTCAACTCACCCTTTGACTCAAAATTTAGCAGTAGTTTTTCTTGACTTAGGTGGTAGTTTTGCCATAAAGTAGATTAGGCTATAAAGAATATTTAGTCTATTTATCAGTAGTTCAGTTATTAGTCAAAAATATTAGAAAAATGTCTATAAAACTACAAAACCCTAATCAAACATTACCCTCATTTAAACCTTTACACAATCAATTTGGAAAAGAGCTATCTTTCGGAGCAGAAGTAGTTGGAATTGACCTGTCAAAATCTCTATCATCTCAACAGTGGGAAACCCTAATGACAGGATTTGAAAAACATTCATTACTATTGTTTAAAAATCAGCAGTTAACTCCAGAGATGCAACTTAATTTTCTTACCAGCTTTCCCCATGATATTCAGGCAGTTAAGGAAGGAAGAAATATTGCCCCATTCTATAAAAAATTGCCTGGTTATCCTCCCTTACTTTCTCTTCATGGATACGGTTCATTTACTCACTATGGACACGAATTTACACTTCCTGCTGGTGAGGTATTTAAATATTCTCATGTTTGGCATACTGACTTTAACAGTATATCTGATACCCCACCAGTGGTGAGTGCTATGTATGCAGTAGTTGTACCCAAAAAAGGAGGTGAAACACTTTTTTGTAGTTCTATAAAAGCTTATGAACTTCTAATACCAGAACTGCAAAAACAAGCTCTAGAAATGAAAGTTTGTTATTGCCCTACCATGAACTTTAAAGTTGAACCTCAAGGTCGGCGTCGAATAGATGATGTTGAAGCTTCTATGAAAAATTTTAATCCTCCTGAAGTTGGTAGAATACAGCCAGTAGTAATCCAAACAAAAAAAGGCAAGAATGCTTTGTTTTTAAGTGTACATTCTGCTGGAAAAATTGAAGGAATGGAAGCCAAACCAAGTCAGGAATTAATAGAGAAGTTTTTAACTCCAGGTACTCAACCAGAACATATTTTTTCTCTCAAATGGGAAGTGGGAGATTTTGCTATCTGGAATAACCGAGAAATACTTCATACTGGAACACCTTGGCATGTCTACGAAAATGAACAAAGGTTAATGCACATCTTTTTTCTTGATAGTACAGAAAAAGTTACTCCAGCTTCTTAACTCTACTGAAATAATAGTTTGCTGAAAAAGTATTTTGGTGAGGGTAGGAGTTAAGATAAATCTTGAGTATTTTAACTCTTAGGAATGAAAATGTAGCACTTTTTTCGCCTAAAAAAGGCTCAAAAATTTACAGCAGATTCCAAGTATATGAAGTATGGGTATTAACAATTAAATTTTTGTAGTGCGGGTATTTTGCCCGCGATAACTTTACCTCACCAAGTTGGAATCCGCTGTATCTGTAAATACTTTTATCGTTAATCAGTAAGCCCTAAAATAGTGATAAAAATAAACTGGTTATTTTGCACGGGTATTTAGAGAATATTCTGACAAAAAAATAATATCTCAAGCCTCCCTTTTAAGGGTATGAAAAAAATAAACTTTTGTATTTCAAGCCTCTAGCTTCAACGGTCGGTACTGATAACTGATAACAATTTATATCCCAAATAAAGTATAAATTCGATTTCTAATCCAAATCATTGCTGTTTCTTGGGAATTTTCTTGCTTATCCAGTAATCCTAAATTTTTTAAAGTCTCTAAACGTCGGGATAATTCTTCAGAAATTTTGTCTGCTAGTTTTTGGTGCTTTGCCAAAAGATTGTGTAAATTGTCTCGGTCTACTACAAATAAAATTGTATCTTCTGTGGCACGAAGACTCGCTGTACGAGTAATCCCTAATATTAGTGACATTTCTCCAATAAATTCTCCTGCATATCTAGTCGTAATATACTTATTTGCTTTTTCTGAAAAGACTTCTACTGACCCCGAAAGTATTATATAAAATGAGTCTCCTGACTCTCCTTCTAGACAGATTATTTCACCACGAGGCACAATTTTTCTATATCCATTTTCAATGACATCTCGTATTTCAATGTTATTACAGTTCTTAAAATAACTAATCTGTCGTAATAAATCTCGTAAATTCCATTTTGAGAAATTTTGTTTAGTTTTTACTTGATTTTTGATTAAGGAATTTGAAAAGTTTTTTTGATTTTTTCCAACGGTTGTTAACTCTGCTTTTTGATGTGTTGGAATTAAATCATTAATCTGGCGAATATGTAAATCTCTTTGGGGAAAAGGAATAGAAATATTCCGAGAGCGTAATTCTGAATCTATTGAAAAATTTAAAGAACTTTTGATTGGATCTGTAAGAGGAGGATATTTAATCCAGACTAATAGTTCAAAATTTAAGGCGCTATCTCCAAACCCTTTAAACCAAACTTTAGGCGAAGGATTTGATAAAACTCTTTTTTCCTTTCTAGCTGCATCTAAAAGTGCTTCTGTTACTAAAATTGTATCGCTACCATAGGCAACACCAATAGGAATACGTAGGCGAGAAGTCGAATCTTTATGACTCCAGTTAATAATATTTTGTTCTACTAGAAAATTATTAGGAACAATCACAAAAATACCATCAATAGTTCGGATTATAGTTGAACGAATTGAGGTTTTTTCTACTACTCCTGATAAATCATCAACTTTGATAAAATCTCCGACTTTAATTGGTTGAGCAATCAAAATTGTTAAACCACTAACAAAATTACTAATAATATTTTTCAAACCAATACCAATGCCAATACTTAAAGCACCAGCAATTACAGTAATTGAGGTTAAGTCAATGCCTGCATTATGAAGCACAATTAAGATACCAGTTATTGTAATGATGTAATTAATAATAGAGGCGATCGCTTCTCTTGTACCTTTTTTGATTCCTAAATTAACTAATATCCATTCTTTCATCCAATTTTTTATTGTGCGCGAGAAAAATACTACTAAAACAATTAAGAAAATTATTTCAGTAATATTCTTGATGGAAAATGATTTATTCCCTAACTCAAATATTTCAAATATAACTATTTTAACTAAGAGTCTAAATATATTTTTTATTTCTATAAGTATCCAATTCATCTTAAACCCAGTGTATTTAATAAATGAGGAAAAATTAAATATATAAATTAAATAGCAAATGTAAAAGAGGTTCAACCTCAGTCTATTTAAAAATTGTGTAAGTAAAAAAATATCATTTTATTCCCCCTGTTGCCTGTTGCCAGATGAGCTGTTGCCTGCGCACAGCGCTATACTGACTACTTGCCCTTTATACTAAGCGCGTGAAGTTCCGAATGTAGAATTAAGAAAATTATTTCAGTAATATTCTTTAATGAAGAATGATTTATTCCCTAACTCAAATAGTTATTTTTTAAAGATTTTAACTAACAGGCTAAATATATTTTTTATTTCTAGAAATATCTAATACCATTTTGATAGATTTTTGTTACAAATAATTAAGTTATTGCTAGTAGTCATTAAGACAGAAGAAAAGTTTGTCAGCATTTATTGCAATTTGAGGATGAGTATTTTTAATAGTTTCAATATCATCAAAACCAATTATACCAAATTAAAAAAAGGTAGTTACATCTTAATTTGTCATTTATTGCTACAATTAAAAATTTTATATATCCATCAAATGTCAAAATTCAGCATTTTTTCCTCTTTTTTATCTAGTTTTTCTTTCCCTGTTGCCAGATGAGCTGTTGCCTGTTGCCCGTGTCGAGACTGTAGCAATATTTTATGAAATTGGTATTAGAGCTATTTCTCTATCACTAACAACTATGAAATTTGTACTTTTGGGTTATGACTGAATTAATGTCATTTATCCTAGCAATTATCCTCTAAATCAAGTTACTAATACTTGTGCATTTTCGACAATCTTTACTTCCCTTTGGAGAATAATTGCCAGATAAGTTCCTATTTCTACTTTTTTCATTAGCACTTGTTCTGCTAAAAATTTATGGGAGGATATATAATCACTAATTGCTTAAATTTATTCTGTGTAAAATTTACGAAATACTGCTAATTTTCGTGACTAATTTACTACCTATTTCATGATTTATATCCTTTTGTTTTTTTACTTAAAGGGGTTGAATAGAATAAATGGTTGATCTCAATACTTGTATGGCAATTATTAGATGAATTTTTAACCTCGATAAATAGTTGAATCGATTCCATATATATTATTAATTAAGTAAAATACTAAACTGATTTATGATACTCAATCTAATTTAGAGAAGATAAAAAATGACAAACATAACTTATTCTGACTTTGAGAAAATAGAAATAAGGGTGGGAAAAATTATTGGTACAGAAGAATTTCCAGAAGCCAGAAAACCAGCTTACAAACTGTGGATAGATTTTGGTGAATTTGGCATCAAAAAGTCTAGCGCAGGATTAACAAAGCTCTATATTCGTCAAAATTTAGTGGGCAAATTAATTCTAGCAGTTACAAATCTGCCACCACGTCAAGTCGCTAACTTTATGTCTGAGGTCTTGGTTTTAGGTGTGGTGATGGATGATGGAGAAGTTGCTCTGATACACCCAGATCGAGATGTACTACTGGGCCAAAGAATATTGTAGTATTTTGAGCGCCCTCTGGTTAGAATTCTTCTACCATCCATTCTGAAGCTCTCTCGCCTAAGTCTAGAGGAATACTAACTGCCTTACCTAGTCTAGGTCTTTCTTTTGTATTCTCAATGTAGTTCTTAACAGTTTCTACACCGCCAAAACCATTGATATAGGTGGCTATTGCATCTAAGTGGGCAAAATAATCTACTTCAGTCATCGGAAAAGATACTTGCTCAAGGTACTTCCACATTACCTGCACAAATATTTTGCCTTTTGTCCGCCGTAGTTGAATATCATAAGACTTACCCCACTTATCTAGTAATAGTTGATGTAATTCCTTGCCAGTTATCATATATTTTAGATTTTAGATAAATTATAACTTCTACAGTTTTGAGTTCTAAACACTAAATATAGTGTCGCACTATAGTTTTATTTAGGATTATGTAGTGTTTTTGCGTAAATTTTCAAGTTCAATAGTTAATTTGGGAAAAACTAACTATTAAACAAGTTTCCAAAAGTAAAAAATTATACTACATTCAAATAGCAGTCGAAGGAAAGGGCGCGGACATATCAAAAGCTTAAAACTCAGACAACGCGAAATTTTTCGGTCTTTCGGTCCTTCCTTCTGCTATAAATCTAATTATCTAGTCATAGACCTTGCAATCACAACATTTACATTTCTTAATGAAAAGAACAATAAAAGTTTAAATAATGTAATAATAATCAGGAAATGGTTTTAAGTTGCAATTTGTTTAACAAAATATTGTAAGCTGGGCTGTGGTCACAGACTAACAGCAATTATTTTTTGTCTGCACATAATTCACCTGTGGCAGTAAGCACGATAGAGACGAAAACGCAGCAGTAAATATATTGGTTGCCGGAGGACATACCTCCTCCGGAGCAGCTGCGCTAACGGAGACACAAAATCGACTTGGAGGGAAGCTTAACCCATCCCCTCCCTGGAGGGGAGCAAGAGGGGTGGGTGCAGCACTCCGTTAAGCGTCAACCCTTCGAGGATCTAAGGTTCGGTAATAATCTCCGTATCTTTAGGCCGTAGAGGATGTCAAAAACACCAAACGTACATTAATAAAAAACACTCAATCTATTCATGGCTCAAGCAGAAGGAACACCAGATGTACCCGATATGGGACGTCGCCAATTTATGAATCTTCTCACCTTTGGCACTGTGACCGGGGTCGCTCTTGGAGCGCTCTATCCAGTAGTTAACTACTTTATTCCTCCATCCAGTGGAGGTACAGGTGGTGGGGTGACAGCCAAAGACGCCCTTGGTAACGATATTATTGTTAGTGACTTTGTGGCCAATCACAATCCAGGAGAAAGAACTCTGGCACAAGGTCTAAAGGGAGACCCTACCTATGTAGTGATTGAAGAAGATCAAACTTTAGCTAACTATGGTTTAAATGCAGTTTGTACTCATTTAGGCTGTGTAGTCCCTTGGAATGGTAGTGAAAATAAATTTATCTGTCCCTGCCATGGCTCTCAGTACAACAGTACAGGGAAAGTAGTTAGGGGGCCAGCACCTTTGTCTTTGGCATTAGTCCATGCCAATGTTAGTGATGATAAACTGGTCTTCACCCAGTGGGAAGAAACAGACTTCCGCACCGGAGAAGACCCTTGGTGGACTTAAAGAAGCGGTCAACACTCAGCACTCAGCAATTAGTAGGCTCGTTTTTTTTTACCTTGAGAAGAGGAATTTTAACCCCGACTCAATCATCCAGCGTAATAGTTGCTGGGAATTTTTAACCCAGAGTTGCTAAAAGCTGAGAACTGAATGCTAAAAAATGCTAAAAGCTGATAGCTAGTTCAGAGATTTTTGATTCGTAAGCAATCAGTAAATCCAAAAAATTTGTAGAAGTTTTTGATTTTGAGAGAAGACAGAACAACTGATGTCAAAAATAGACCGATCGGCAATTTGGGGTAGTATGACTAAGGCCTTCGCCAAGATGATGGTAGTAGCGATCGCAACTATAGCCCTATTCCTCACCAATGATATAGTCCATCCCCAGGCAGCAAATGCCTATCCATTCTGGGCACAGGAAACTGCTCCAGCAACTCCTAGAGAAGCTACAGGCAGAATTGTTTGTGCTAACTGTCACCTTGGTGCTAAACCTACTGAAATAGAAGTACCTCAGTCTGTACTACCAGATACAGTATTTAAGGCTGTTGTAAATGTTCCTTATGATACTGAGGTTCAACAAGTCTTGGGTGATGGTAGTAAAGGTGGCTTAAATGTAGGTGCTGTATTGATGTTGCCTGAAGGCTTCAAAATTGCACCTGAAGACAGAATACCTGAAGAATGGGAAGAAGAAATTTCTGGTCTCTACTTCCAACCCTACGCTGAAGACCAAGAAAACGTTATTTTAGTTGGGCCAATACCAGGAGAAGAATATCAAGAGATTGTTTTCCCAGTTTTATCTCCAAATCCTGCCACTGATAAATCTATCCACTTTGGTAAGTATGCTATTCATGTAGGCGGAAACCGAGGTCGTGGCCAGGTTTATCCTGCTGGTAATAAGAGCAATAATACTGTTTACAACATCTCTGCTAGTGGTAAGATTACTGATATTACTTTTGAAGAATATGTAGGTAATAACATTACTATTGTAACTACTGACGGTGAGACTGTTGTGGATACAGTGCCTCCAGGCCCAGAACTTTTAGTTGCTGTAGGAGATACTGTTGAAGCGGGTCAAGTTATTACAAATGACCCTAATGTCGGTGGTTTTGGTCAAACAGATATTGAAATTGTGCTGCAAGATGCAAATCGAGTTAAATGGTTGATGGCATTTTTTGCTCTGGTCATGCTAGCTCAGATTATGTTAGTTCTGAAGAAGAAACAAGTTGAGAAAGTTCAAGCTGCTGAAATGAATTTTTAGGTAGACTGAGTTATTTCGCTTAATAATTTACTAATAGGGAGTAAAGCATTAGGAGTGAGGGATAGACTTCATTTCTAATGCTTTGCTCCTTTATCCATTAATGAATCACTTTTACCCGGCCAATGTCACAGACGATCGGGTCTATAGTAATATTTTGATAATAAATATTAATTATTTCAAATCTAAATAAACGATTAATTTTCAAAACCTGAGCGCACAATAGCTATACTTGAAGAAGGAGACAGGAGACAGGAGACAGGAGACAGGAGGAAAATTACATGGGGATTCGCTCCCCCAAGTAATTTTGAACACCGTGTAGACGGTGGGGTATTAAACCCACAAAGAAAATGATAATACATAGTTAATTCTCTTCATTTTTCCTGCAATACCAATTAATACTACGTTACAAATACTGATATAGCATATAAATATATCAGTATGTATTATACCAATTCCCAAAAATAATGCTATACTTCCGATGAACTTCAGTTATTAAGTAATAATAATGATTCAGTAATGAATGTAGAGGATTATCGGCATTAATCCAAAATATCTTATGCCTTTTAACCCTATTCCCTACTCCCTATTCCCTACTTCCAAGGAGATGTAGCAAAACTTTTGAGAAATGGTATTACTATATTTTCTCAGGTTATTGATAATTGAAAATAGTATACTCAAGACTTTAACCTTGCCAAATAAAAAATTAATAGATAATAACTCAATAAGTTATTATCTATTAACCAGCTCGGCAAAGTAGTTAGTGCCGATAAACTATAACTTTAATCCTTACTAACAGAGTAAATCCCCTTAATAATCAAGGGGTATGAGTAAAAACTGAATGAAAAAAACTCTTAATAAATTTGTAAAATATAGTCCTAGCATTCTCAGTATCACCCTACTAATGGCTAATACTGCCCAGGCACTGCCTACTCCACCAGAGAATCAGACATCACCCAAAAATTCTATTGGGGTATCCGACCTAGAATCAAAAAAACCTACTCAGACATCACCCAAAAATTCTATTGGGGTATCCGACCTAGAATCAGAGACCTCTATTGAAGGGATAACTTCAGGAATTAAAGGGGCATCAGACTTAGAAGTAGTAGACCCAATGGGCCAAGTAACATCTGTTTCCCAGTTATCAGATGTCCAACCCACAGATTGGGCTTTTCAAGCTTTACAATCATTAGTAGAACGTTATGGTTGTATCGCAGGTTATCCGGATGGCACATTCAAAGGCAACCGTGCCATGACTCGTTATGAATTTGCAGCAGGTTTAAACGCTTGTTTAGACAGAATTACGGAATTAGTCGCAGCAGCAACCGCAGACTTAGTAACTCGCGACGACTTAGCTGTGTTACAAAGGTTGCAAGAAGAATTTGCCGTAGAATTAGCAGAATTGCGCGGTCGTGTAGATGCTTTAGAAGCACGCAGCGCAGAATTGGAAGCCAATCAATTTTCCACTACAACCAAACTAGATGGTGAAATAATATTTTGGTTAACTGATACTTATGGAGACAGAGCACAAGCTCGGGGAGAAGCATCAGCTAACGATAAAACTCAAACTACTTTATCTTACCGAATACGTCTGAATTTTGAGACCAGCTTTACTGGAGAAGATTTACTATTTACCCGTCTGCAAGCAACAGATATTCCCGACCTCAGCGGAGAAAACCTCACTAATACCTTAATGACTCTTGCAGGTATTGATGAAGCTGATGGTGATGATACAGTCTTCATCGACCTATTCTTCTACAGTTTCCCCGTAGGCGATAAAGCTCAAGTTTTAGTTGGTCCGACTGGAGTTGACCTTGACGACGTTTCCACAGTTTTAACACCCCTTCAAGATGAAGGCGAAGGCACTATCTCCCGCTTTGGTAGACGTAACCCCACAAGTTTTCGAGGTCCTGCTGGTGCTGGTCTGGGGATTCAGTACGCATTTAATGAGACCTTTTTACTCGAAATCGCTTACTTATCTGGCGAGCCAGAAGATCCAAATGAAGGTGCTGGTATTTTCAATGGTGACTATAGTGCTTTGGGTCAGCTCATAATTCAACCCAATCCCAATCTGTCTTTTGGTCTCGGTTATGTGCGCAAGTATTGGGGGAAAAATGATGTTGATGTTAGCGGTGGTACAGGCAGTTTTAAGGCTCAAGACCCCTTTGATGGTACTCCCACTACTGCTGATAACGTTGGTTTTCAAGCTAACTGGAGAGTGAATGAAAGAATTGAAATCGGAGGTTGGTTTGGTAGCACCTGGACTCGTCCGGAAAATGATAACGGTGATGATGACGATGTTACTATCATTAATGGAATGCTCTATGTTGCTTTTCCAGATTTGTTTAAGGAAGGTAACATGGGCGGTATTATGGTAGGGGTTCCTCCTATTGTTACTGATGGCGGTGATGATGATTCACTCAAGGATGACGATACTTCTATACATATAGAAGCAATTTATCGATTCCAACTTAATGATAATATCTCTGTTACTCCTGGTTTATTTGTGATTACTAATCCGAATCACGATGATTTTAATGATACTATTTGGGTGACAACATTACGGACTACTTTTAGATTCTAACTAATATAGCAATCCTAAATGATTTGTCAAAAATCTCAGTATAGATAAAAATTCTGAAACTTTTCCCCTTATTCCCAGTTAAGGTGTTCCCTAAATTCCAAGATATTGTTACCCGCAACTGATATCATGTCCGGTAGTATCCTTAGTGTGTAAAATTACGTCACAATTGGAGGAAACCCTTCTTCCTTCTAACTTATGTTCTCTATCTCCCTTTCATCAAAGTCTAAGTATATAATCGGACATGATATGAAATAGGATTGCTATAGTAGATTCTTAAATTTTCAGATCATAAAATTACTGGAGTTTAGACTAAGACAAAATTTCCCAAGATTGTTTTGGGTGAAAAAAGAAGGTAAATTAACCAAAAATTGAGTCTAAGTTTTCAGATTTTTGGTTTTTTTTGTGGGACTTTTTCGTTTTTTTACTACAGGATAACGGGTTCTTTTACTTCTGACTTTACCTGTTTTCCAACCAGTGGATTTTCCACGGGGTTTGGCAGTTTTAGCAGGGGTTCCAATCTTGACTAAAAGTCCGAACATTGATTGTGCGACCCTTCCAGGGCTTAAGTTTTTTTGAGGCTTAAGCTCACGGAAGATAAGGATTCATAAGTAGAAGGCCATTGTCTTTGAAATCAAGGTGAAAGGGAAAAATCAGCCAATGAATTGGCTGTTAAGCGTGGTTAAAACTGCATGGATTAAATCATAAGTGGAATCCTGAGCAAACCCAAGTAAATTGTAGGTATCAGTCCTAAATTTTTGCAGTCTATTTATGTTAGTATTCATCAGGGAGAGTTATGTTTCTATTTAATTGCTTTTCAATTTTCTCCCTTTTTCTGAAATTTGATTTATTAATATTTGTCAACCATCAACTTTGCTGGTATTCAGTAGCGATCGCACATGAGATTATACTAGACTGTACGGTGTTATTTTTGGGTACAACGCTGCTCCCTCAGGTATTTACAACTTCCAGCTCAAAGTGCAGTAAGCGAAAAGGTTTACAAAAAATAATGTGTAAATCTGCCAGAATGCACTGCTATAGTTAGTCTAAACTCTAGAAGATAGCCATTATATGATCAAGGAAGATGATGATCGCTATGGCAATAAAATGACTGAAGCTACCAAATAAATTCCTCATAAATTCCTCCTAGAAAGTTTACTGAACCCTTGTCATACCTTGTGGCGATCGCTCGATACTGTTTGAGTTTGGCGAAAAAATTTTTGATCTGATGAGGTACTTTGTATAAGACTCGATCATAATTACGGAGTTCTTTTAGATTTTTTTTCGGTGGAATCACTACTTCTATTCCTCTCTCAGTCAAAGGCTTTATCACCCGTTAAACCGCGTAGAGGATGTCAAACAAAGGCTCCAAGAGATTATTTTTGAGCTATGTACTGAGCACAACTGGAGGTTGATAGCACTAGAAATTATGCCAGACCATGTTCATCTAGAGCATCAACTTCACGCCTTTTTGGAGAAAGAACATTTGCTATCGTTATCAATGCTAGTTCTATAGAAGAGGCCACAGAAATTGATAATTTTATGACCAATGTCGAGCCATCAAAAGTAACATCTGAGTGGATAGTAAATAGCTACTCAAACAGAAATTGGATAGAAGTTTTTTACCGAGAAGCAATGATGATGGTGAGGATTAACAGAATATCAAGTAATATCATGTCCGTTTATATCGTTTGTATAAACCCAAGGGTGAATATCTACAGGAAATGATGGTTTTTTCTTGCGAGGGTAGCCTTCTTCCCTCTTCCCTCTTTCTTCTTCCTTCTTCCTTCTTCCTTCTTCCTTACCTTTGCTATACAAGACCGATGCTACCGGACATGATATAAGAGATAAATGGAGTCTAGAACGCCATTTTATTTTGGTATTTTGTGCTGATAC
>NZ_RCBY01000669.1 GCF_003838195.1 Okeania hirsuta | reverse complement strand
GCCCAAAACCTTAGCTGGAAAAAGCACCAGAAACTAGCCGATAACTTAATGGAAGAAGGTAACCTAAAAGAGGCAGCTGAAAACTACAAGAAGGCTTGGCAGAAAAAACAAAAGAAGCAAGAACTGATTTTTAAAGCGGGTGAAGCCTACTATCTACTAAAAGATTACGAAAGCAGCTGAGCTTTCAACCTGTAAAGGAGAATAAAGATTCCTAGTTGGACTGAGTACGTAGATATTGAGCAAGATGGCCAATACGATAAGGCGATCAAGCTTTCGAGACTTCGAGAATTATACAGGTAGCGAAGCTATCTTGGAAGTATTTTGCAACCGAGATAAAAGGTGCTGAGCTTGGAAAGAAAAATGGCCCAAACACGAATCGAGTATCAATTTGGTACTCTAGGAACGGGATTATACAGAGGAAGATGAATTTGCACTTTCCACCGGTATTGATCAGCGTATTATCCTCTACAATGGTGGGAAAGCAAGATTGTACTCAGCCGAAAAAATGGGGTAGATTGGCAAAAGGCTAATATCCCATGTGAGTTTCCTGTTATTCAGAATGGACAATTTGCTAATAGTGCGCTTAGCCCGGATGGCGAACGCTTATTCTTTACCATCTGTAGCGCTGAGAAATCTCCACTTGATTTCAATAGCCGTTGCGAATTGTTCTTGATCAAGAAGC
>NZ_RCBY01000668.1 GCF_003838195.1 Okeania hirsuta | reverse complement strand
GGTTTTAACTTTCAGGCAGCATGGACTGGTGGCTGGATTGCTGGCGAATCCATGGCCTTGGATTAGTTATTTAGGTGAGATCAAATAAATTCCAAATCGACTCATTAGGTGGTTCCGCCGTGATTACTACTGGTACCTTCTTGACGGGATGAATAAAGCTCATCTCTCGACAGTGCAAGTGGATAGAGCCATCCACGTTGGGAGAAGGGTGGCCATATTTCACATCTCCGCGAATTGGGCACCCAATCTTAGACAACTGGACCCTAATTTGATGCGGACGCCCAGTCAATGGGTGAACTTCCAGTAGATGATGTCCTGCCAATCCAGCTTTCAAAGCATAGGTTAACTCAGATTTTTTGGCATTCTTGTTTCGATTGCTAGGACGATCGAAAGCCTTGGCCTTATTGATCTGCGTATCCTTGATCAGGTAATGCGTAAGATGTCCTTCCAGTGGGTTTGGGCGGGTATCAGTGATCGCCCAATAGGTCTTCTGAATAGCCTTTTCCTGAAAAAGCTTATTCATTCGAGTCAAGGCTTTGCTAGTTCGAGCAAAGACCACAACTCCACTAACAGGTCGATCTAAGCGATGGATCGTCCCGAGAAAGACGGCCCCGGGTTTTGCATAGCGCTCCTTGATATATGCCTTTACCGCTTCACTGATCGGCATGTCTCCCGTGATGTCT
>NZ_RCBY01000667.1 GCF_003838195.1 Okeania hirsuta | reverse complement strand
GTTTTTTTTAATTGTGAAATTGGCATAAAGCCTGCACATTTTCTGAATTTATGTGCACATCGGGGTTATTATATTCGACTCTTGGAATATATTTTTAACAAAAAATTCATTTTGAGTTTTGTTAGAAATATCGTGAAACCCACTTGGAGGAGTATCGTATTTAAAGTGATCTTTGGATAAATCCTGTCGGAATAGGGAGATAGGACTTACCTGATCCACATCAACTTCTTCCAAACCAGAAAACTGGCTTATTGCCCAAATTAACGCCTTTTTAAGTCCATGTCGGACTTATGACAGGATATTAATGCTCATTCGTGTAATTATGAATAACTAGATGAGACCGCTTTTACGGAAATTTACATGAAGAATTCAATTGATACTGCCATCCTCAACCGATTTGACCTTGCGAGTCAGTACGAATGGTTAGAAACCAACGGACTGGGAGGTTATAGTTGCTCTAGCATCATTGGTACCCTCAACCGAAGATATCACGGACTTTTGGTCGCGGCTTCCAAACCACCGTAGGACGCCAGGTGATACTTTCCAAGATGGATGAAACCATCCATGTGCCGGAAACTGCCAAGAGGTATGACCTCGGTTGTAATAGGTATCAGGGAGCCATTTTCCCCAACGGCTACATTTTCCAAAAAAGCTTCTCTCGTGAACAATTCCCGACTTTTGTTTACCGCACCA
>NZ_RCBY01000666.1 GCF_003838195.1 Okeania hirsuta | reverse complement strand
TGCCAGCTTTTTTTGAAGATCCGATCCGCACCTTTTTGTCCGGAAGTGGACTTGCAATTTATGGGGGCCTAATTGTCGGCTTCTTCAGTGTAGCCTATTATTTACGATTAAAGAAGATTCCAATCATTCATGCAGTAGATGACAGTTGCTCTGCTTTGATCATTTGGCGTATGGGATTGGCAGATTAGGTTGCCACTTTTCTGGAGATGGCGACTGGGGCATCACAGCCGCAGCGCAACCGAGTTGGTGGTTTTTGCCAGATTGGTTATGGTCTTACGATTACCCGCAAAACGTATTGAACGAAGGGGTCCGATCGAAGGTTGTACAGGCAATTATTGCAACCGACTGGATCCAGGAGTATATCCTACTCCCATGTATGAATCCATCATGGCTTTCACGATTGGTGGCATTCTATGGGGAATCCGAAAGCGATTAGCCATCCCAGGAATGTTATTTGCCATCTACTTGATGTTCAATGGCGTCGAACGTTTCTTTATCGAAAAGATTCGGATTAATGATGATTATCAAGTGCTAGGTGCGACGCTAACGCAGGCAGAAATCATTTCCATTGCCTTGTTCTTAATTGGAGCAATCACCGCCTATTTACTTTGGAATAAGCACCGTAAAAAGCGATAGAGAAGTATGTAGAAAAGGCCAAAACTTCTTTCGGAAACACTAAACATGGCGGATACGGAACCGGGAAAATCCAC
>NZ_RCBY01000665.1 GCF_003838195.1 Okeania hirsuta | reverse complement strand
AGCAAGTAATAGACTAGAAAATATTTAACTACATAACAACCGCATCTGGATCGTCAGTAAGACCTGTTCCCCGCACCTCTGTATAAGCCCATTGAGAGCCATCAAAAACATTATACCAAAGCCAGCCACTATCTCCCCTGCCTTGGTGAAATACATAGATTTGGTCATTGTATACTACTACTGATGGACTCGAAGTTATACCAGTTTTCCCTACCTTTGTATCACCAGCCCATTCAGAGCCATTAAAAACATTATACCAAAGCCAGCCACTATCTCCCCTACCTTGGTGAAACACATATACTTTGCCATTGTATACCACTGCTGTCGGTAATATAATCATTGTCCCTAATACCAATTCCCATGCATTAATGCGATACTTCCGATGAACTTCAGTTATTAAGTAATAATAATCGTTTAGTAATGTTTATAACGATTATCGGCATTAAACCAAGATATCTTATCTCTTTTCACCCTACTCCCTACTCCTTTTTCCCCTCCACGGTCGGGGTTAGGGGTGGGTCTCTACTCCCTACTCTCAAGGAGATGTAGCAATAATGCGTGAGATTTGGTATAATATCATGTCGGCTGGGGCGCGTTCGTGTAAACCCAAAGGTGAATATCTACAGGAAATTTAAGTTTTTTTCTTGCTCTTAAGTATTCTTGCCTGTTGCCTGTTGCCTTGCGCGTAGTGCTATAGCCTCTATATTAGATGATC
>NZ_RCBY01000664.1 GCF_003838195.1 Okeania hirsuta | reverse complement strand
GAGGACTGACTCCTCCGTCGTTATTTATTTTATAACTGTTCAACCGGACATGATATTACACCAACAGACATAATATTAATCAGTGATCGCTGATTGTATTCCGGTCTCTCACGGCCAGTTTTGCTGGCAATTTTCCAGACCACTTAACATATATTGGCATGAATGTCAAAATAAATTTTGTCGTATTAACACTCTTGATCGACTTCTGTAAAATTAGCTATACTGGCAATTAATACAGCATCAGCACCAGCATTTTTGAGAGCGATCGCTAAATGAGCAGTTTCGGTTGTCACATGACAGCAAGCTGCTAATTTAATTCCGCTTAATGGCTTTTCTTTGGCGAAGCGTTCTTGAATTTGGCGTAGAACAGGCATTTCTCGGCCTGCCCACTCGATTCTTTGTTTTCCTAGAGGAGCTAGGGACTGGTCTTTAACTTCGTGTTTAATTTGGACGGGTGTTGCAACCATTCAGTTGTTTCCTTGTGTTTCCTTAAAATTTTATTCTTCGCCAGTATAGCTAATTTTACAGAAGTCGATCAAGAGTGTTAATACGACAAAATTTATTTTGACATTCATGCCAATATATGTTAAGTGGTCTGGAAAATTGCCAGCAAAACTGGCCGTGAGAGACCGGAATACAATCAGCGATCACTGATTAATATTATGTCTGTTGGTGTAATATCATGTCCGGTTGAACAGTTATAAAATAAATAACGACGGAGGA
>NZ_RCBY01000663.1 GCF_003838195.1 Okeania hirsuta | reverse complement strand
CACCAATGCCTACAACTCAACGGCGCTCCGCGTTTACCCAAAGGCTTAGTTGCATCTACCCTGGCCCAACAACAACAGCAAAATTTATTTATCGTTACTGCCACTTTAGAAGAAGCGGGACGGTGGGCGGCACAGTTAGAAGCAATAGGATGGCCGAAAGTTCACTTTTATCCCACCTCAGAAGCATCACCCTACGAACCCTCCCACTCCGAAGAAATGATTTGGGGACAAATGCAAGTATTGGCAGACTTGCTAAGTGAGAATGCGCCAGAAAATGCAACTAACAATGGTAACGATAGCAATAAAGCAAAAATGGCCGTAGTTGCAACAGAGCGATCGCTCCAACCCCACCTACCCACAATCAAACAATTTCAACCCTATTGTCTTACCCTTAACCCAGGCATTACCAGCAACTCCAAAACCTTCAGCACGACAGGGAGATCGGCCACAGATACACAGATAAATCATTCTCAGTCTGATGGTTTAGAGTGTATATCTTTAGATGAAAAACTTGCCCAGATGGGAGGGTTCGTAGGGTGATGCTTCTGAGGTGGGATAAAAGTGAACTTTCGGCCATCCTATTGCTTCTAACTGTGCCGCCCACCGTCCCGCTTCTTCTAAAGTGGCAGTAACGATAAATAAATTTTGCTGTTGTTGTTGGGCCAGGGTAGATGCAACTAAGCCTTTGGGTAAACGCGGAGCGCCGTTGAGTTGTAGGCATTGGTG
>NZ_RCBY01000662.1 GCF_003838195.1 Okeania hirsuta | reverse complement strand
GCTAGCATCGACTCATTAGAGTCAAACACATCTGCAACTACTTTGATACCTGTTTCATCGTAGAAGCGGTCTAGCAAATCTTGGTCTGTATAACCTGCCCAAGTATATATATAGAGTAAATCTGAATCTCCCTGCATTCGGGGGTTAGATTTTACTTCAGCTAATCTCCAACCACAGCTAGAAAGAGCTGAAGCTGCGATGGTAGCTGCTGACGTTTTGAGAAATTGACGTCTAGAAGTGCGAGCATCTTGCTTGTTAATAGATGCAGCAATAACATTTCCCCGATATTTCTCGAAATTAGTTGGAGGCACTTTCAATAATTAATAATTAATAATTAATAATTAACAATTACCTCTTCTTTTCAAGGCTAGCATCGACTCATTAGAGTCAAACACATCTGCAACTACTTTGATACCTGTTTCATCGTAGAAGCGGTCTAGCAAATCTTGGTCTGTATAACCTGCCCAAGTATATATATAGAGTAAATCTGAATCTCCCTGCATTCGGGGGTTAGATTTTACTTCAGCTAATCTCCAACCACAGCTAGAAAGAGCTGAAGCTGCGATGGTAGCTGCTGACGTTTTGAGAAATTGACGTCTAGAAGTGCGAGCATCTTGCTTGTTAATAGATGCAGCAATAACATTTCCCCGATATTTCTCGAAATTAGTTGGAGGCACTTTCAATAATTAATAATTAATAATTAATAATTAACAATTACCTCTTCTTTTCAAGG
>NZ_RCBY01000661.1 GCF_003838195.1 Okeania hirsuta | reverse complement strand
GGCAACTTCGGTGGGCTGCGGTGCTACCGTATGGCCTGTTGTTATTTTTCAGCGTGGTTGCGACTAAAGATTATCTCAATTGGAATCGAGCAAGGGCGGCTGCTTACGCATGGCTACATCAAGAGGGAATTAGCATTGAACAGATGGATGCGGGTTATGAATACAATGGTTGGTACAACTATCATCGTGACCCCATACAAGCCGACGGACGTTCTTTCTGGTGGGTAACGGACGAGGATTATTTAATCACTTTTGGCCTGTGCAAGGATATAGATCCATTCAAGTATTCCCCTATTATCGGTACCTCTGGTGGAAAAAGGATCAAATATGGTACTGCAAAGGGAAAAGTAAGGGCTGTTCCTTACTTTTAGGCCATGACAAAGCGACAGGCGCAACAAGAAAAACTCGTCCTGATCATCAGCATTTTCATAGCCGGTCTTTGTTCCATTGTTTATGAATTGCTGATCAGCACTACCTCCAGCTACTTTTTAGGCGATAGTATTCGTCAATTTTCCATCACTATTGGCGTCTATATGGCCGCCATGGGTTTGGGCTCTTTCGTTTCGCGATTAGCTAAGGGCAATTTATTACTTCGTTTTATTGAGGTAGAATTACTTCTAGGGTTAATTGGGGGCTGTAGCGTTCCCTTGCTCTACTTTTGTTTTGCCTACACCAATCCTACTGCCTTTTCCGCTTTGATGATTACCCTGATCAGCCTGATTGGCTTACTGACCGGTTTGGAAA
>NZ_RCBY01000660.1 GCF_003838195.1 Okeania hirsuta | reverse complement strand
CGGCAATTTATTCCCCCTGTTCCCTGTTCCCTGTTCCCTGTTCCCTGCGCACAGCGCTATATTTATAATATTATGTCCGGATAATTAGTTATAAAAAAACTTTCTCCTTCAACTCCAGTTGTTCTTCTTCCTTCCCTCTTTTCTCCTGACTTCCCCTCCCCTCCTGGGAGGGGTTAGGGGTGGGTTGGGAGGGGCGAGGGGTGGGTTGACTCCTGACTCCTGAGGACTCCGCCGTTATTTATTTATAACTGTTCAACCGGACATGATATAACACCGTCACACAAATGGCGATCGCTTTCACTGACATTGGGGTTATTTTCGAGGTAGTCGCGCATCCAGTTGCAACCCCATTCATGGAGGCGATCGAATTTCCAAACGTTCCACAATTTTACTGTTTTGTCACGACTTGCAGTTGCGATCGTCTCTCCATCCGGACTAAATGCTACACCATTAACCTCATTCTCATGGCCGGTGAGAGTCTGCAATAATTTCCCCTGACGGTTCCACAATTTTACTGTTTTGTCACGACTTGCAGTTGCGATCGTCTCTCCATCAGGACTAAATGCTACACCCCAGACCTCATTCTCATGGCCGGTGAGAGTCTGCAATAATTTCCCCTGACGGTTCCACAATTTTACTGTTTTGTCACGACTTGCAGTTGCGATCGTCTCTCCATCCGGACTAAATGCTACACCATTAACCTCATTCTCATGGCCGGTGAGAGTCTGCAATAATTTCCCCTGACGGTTCCACA
>NZ_RCBY01000066.1 GCF_003838195.1 Okeania hirsuta | reverse complement strand
TCAAGTTTTAAATTTTAAATTTTAGATAATTTTTACTTTTTTTCAATTAACAACTAATTCCCACTAGCTTCAAGTTTTAAATTTTAAATCTCAGATATAGCAATAGCCAAAGCTGTTAGGATTTATGCTGATGATGAATGATGAATCTTAGACTAGATAATGTTTTTTCCGCTGTTCCCAATTAAGTGTTCCCTGTTATAACTTTTACCTTCTTTCAGTTACCGAATAATTAAGGTTTAAAGCCTCTTCTTTAAAACAAAAAAAATCCTGTTCGCCAGTCCTATCAGTTTTTAGGAGAGGTAATTTCAGTTATCAGTTAACAGCGCCTCTGTAATAAGGAAGCAAGAAAATTCCGTATTTTCTTTTTTTATCCCCTTAAAAAGGGAGGCTTTAGACCACGATTTTTCGGTAATTATTAAGTAGGTAAGTCTAATTAAACGTTAAAAAAATTGTATGAGCGGATTTAACCAAAACGAAAGCTTTGACTTAAGCACGCTCGAGTGCTAAAAACCCGCCCTCTAATATTGTGTTTATTTCTGCTCACCTACCTAATTAGTCATTATTAATTATTAATTATTAATTACTTAAATCAGCTCTTAATTTTTTTTCTGCTTCTACTTCATCTAGTTTTGATTGTTCAATAAACTCATAAAATATTGCTTTTTAAATCTTAGGAAATGTAGGGCTAGTTTCAACTTCAACATATTTTTGATTTTGCAGTTTATAAATTAGTAAAACTTCTCCGTTATAACGCCAAAATTCTGAGATTCCCATGCTCGCATAAAGATTAACTTTATTAATATCGGTATGAGTAATATCAACTTCTACTACTAAATCAGGCGGAGGATCTTCAGTTAAATCAATTTTTTTTCCTGCCACCTTTGATTGATTTTGAATGTAATAACAATTGTCAGGTTCTGCACCTCTGTCTAACTGTGGATAATTCAAAGTCGTCGAACCTAAAGTTTTAATTTTTAAACCCATTTCAAAAACTAAAATTCTGATAAATAAACCAATTATTTCTCTAGCAAATTCATGTTCTTCCAGAGGCATAGTAATTTCCAATATTCCTTGGTCATATATAATTCTGGCATTGCGATTTTCTCCCAGAGCTTCAAGAATTTTTTGGTATTTATGCCAATTCAAGTTATAGAAAACAATTCTTTTTTCAGGAAGAGTTAGAGCAACAGTATTAATCATTTTTTCCTATCAAACCATTTTGTTCCCATTTCAGTCATAGCTGAGAATACTAGATAAAAAATCAAAATACTTATACCGATAAGAAATGGTACTAAATCATCCGGCATTTGTTAATCCCTAGTCAATTTTATCCACCGATGATAACATGAATAACGTTTTCGGCTGTCGCCGACATATTTGCGGAGCATTCCGGAGGAAAACCCTTAACCTTACTTCAGAAGTATCTCTATCTACATTTCAGTTAATAACTATAGCAATATGATTTGAGTTGTTAGATATTGAAAACTTTTAGGGAACAGGGAACAGGGAACAGAGAAGAAGAAAAAACATATCATATGAATATAATAATTGCTATATTCTATACTTTTAAGGAACATCTCAATTCTCACAACTCATTCCTGATTGCTATATGAACATTATCAACTTTATCCTAATTTTTATTGTGCCTCTAATTGCGACTAGCTTAATTATTTGGCGCTTTTATCTAGATAGGGAGTAGGGAGTAGGGAGTAAGGAATAGAAAACAAGAAAAACAACTTTACCTCAGTAACTTGAGAAAGGCTATATTTCAGTTAATAACTATGAATATTATCAATTTTATCCTGATTTTTATTGTGCCTCTAATTGCGACTAGCTTGATTATTTGGCGCTTTTATCTAGAACCGAAAATAACTATGTTTGATGATGATAAAAGGGTAAATAATTTCCGCAATATGGATCGGGTTTTTCCCAGTAAAATTATTTATCGTTCTACTCAACCTTATAATTTTCAAGAAAATTTGTACAACCTGAATACATCCTATCAATTTCAGGGTGAAACTCGGACAATGAAAGACTTTTTACAACGCACAGGCAATACAGGATTTTTAATAGTTAAAAATGATGTAATTGTTTATGAAAAATATTCTCAAGGTTATACAAAAAATGATAAAAAAACTTCTTGGTCAGTGGCAAAGAGTTTTATTTCTGCCTTAATAGGTATTGCGATTAATGATGGTTATATTCACAGTATTGATGACTCAATTACTAAATATATGCCAGAGTTAAAAGCATCTGGATATAACAATGTACCAATTAAGCATATTCTACAAATGTCTTCTGGAATAAATTTTAGTGAAGCCTACGAAGATGATAATTCTGATATTAATAAACTTTTGTATAAATTATTTTTGTATATGCGACCGATGGAGAAGGTGATTTTAAATTATCCTGCTAAAGAACCATCAGGTAATTACTTTGAATATATCAGTTTGAATACTCAGATATTAGGTTTATTGTTGAGGCGAGTTACTGGGCAAGATATTGTCAGTTATTTAGAAAAGAAATTATGGCAACCAATGGGAGCAGAATCAGATGCTTATTGGTTAACTGATAATTATGGAACTGAAGTAACTTTTTGTGGGATGAATTGTACTTTGAGAGATTATGCAAAATTTGCTTTAGTTTATTTGCATAATGGGTATTTTAACGGACAACAAATTATTCCTAAAAGTTGGGTAAAGGAGTCAACAATTCCTGATACTCCTCACTTACAACCAGGGGCGACAGATGAGCTTTATTTTAAGTGGGGTTATCAATATCATTGGTGGATTCCTGAAGGTTCAAATGGTGATTATTGTGCGACTGGTGCTTGGGGACAATATATTTATATTAATCCAGAAAATAATTTTGTTGGGGTAAAAACTGGTTCTAGTAATAATATTTTGAGGAGTATTGATGATGTGGAAACTGTTGCTTTATTTCGCGCGATCGCTGATGAGTTAAATTAATTAAATAGGGGTTAGGTTAACCTCAGAAATTCAACAAATTAATTCCGATTATTTATTCTCAATTTGTTTGGTGGGCAAATATAGCGCTACGCGCAAGTCAGAAGTCAGAAGTCAAAAGTCAGAAGTAATCCCTGACTAACTTTGAGCATTTATATATGTCCTAACCTATTTGCGTAGTGCTGTATAAGCTTGACTATAATGCTTTATCTATAGCTCCCATAACTTAAAATCTCAAATTATGTAGGTTTTAAGTTTTAGTTATAAGTTTGAGTTTTTAGTTTGAAAATTTTAAACTTTGTCATTAATCTCTGACAAAAAAGGAGAAAAATTTTTTCTATCAATTCACGAAATTTCAATCTTTTTAGCTCTTTTGCTCAATTTTGTAATATTATAAATAGTGATATAATCCATTGGTATTTTATTACTTAACAAGATTTTGAAGCTGCAAATGCCTATTATGTCGTTGTTTGGGGAGCGATCGCTCTTAATTTACTTTGAGATGAATGACTAATTTTCCTCTCTTCATTTTTCGATGGGTTGATAGATTTGCCGTTTTGTGATCAGGAAGTTTTTATTTATACCAATACTTTAATTTGAGCAATACTATTGTGAAACGCTGTCCCACTACTTGGTTGAATAAAAAATCATGCGTGTATACGAACAACCCGCAATTTTTAAATCGGAGCGCGAATTTTTGGAAAGTGCAAGGGGAAAAATCTTTGCAACGCGGTTTTTTGGAGCTTCACAGAATGAATTTTTCCTCTCTTTATAACCTAAGCGTACACTTATCCTATGCATAGAAGAAGAGGACAATTATGCTGTTTGCGCAGCATTCCGTAGGAGAGGAAAAATTCTGCTTTGTCTAGGTTTTAAGCTTTTTGATAAGCTTTAACTGTTTTGCAAATAATATATCCAATTTTTGTCAAAGGGAACAAGGAACAGGGAACACCAGATATGGGAACATAGAATCTAAATGATTCAAAGAACAAAAGGAAAAGAGCAGACCAGAATACTAAGTGGAAAAAATGAGAGACTAAAATGACAAACAAATCACCCGGAAACCCACATTGTTAATGCAAATGTTTGTATCATCCCAGTCACGATCAGCGCTCCGACACCACCAGGGATAATCATTCCAACTACCTCCACAGAGTACTCGTAACTCAATACTTTCGCTACTTTCCCAAGCACTGCCATCAGTGGGTAGACCTTCATAGCTATTATGCCAAATATCCTGACACCACTCGTCTACATTCCCATGCATATCATATAAACCAAAAGCATTGGGAGGAAAACTTCCCACATCAGTAGTATGTTCTCGATATAGACCTTTAGGCGCATTGCCATAAGTATAGTTGCCATTGTAATTAGCTAAATCAGTCGTAATAGTAGGGCCAAAATAAAAAGGAGTAGTCGTACCAGCGCGACAAGCATATTCCCACTGACTCTCACTGGGTAGTCTGTAGGTTTTCCTAGTCTTCTGAGATAGCCTTTGACAAAATTCTGTAGCGTTATGCCATGTCACTCTCTCTACTGGACGGTTTCCTCCTTTAAAGTAGGAAGGATTTTCCCCCATAATGACTAAATATTGGTCTTGAGTAATGGAGTATTTACTCATACAAAAAGGTTGAAGAGTTACTTGACGCTGGGGATTTTCTTTATCAGTTCTTCCAGCTTCGTTTTTCGGTGAACCCATGAGAAAACTACCACCAGGAATATAAACTATTTCTAATTTAATACCATTACCTAAATCTTCTATTTTTTGCCTCACATTTCTCTGGGTGCGCTTGATAGTTTTGCCAGATTTGTTGACCGTCACAACCTCAAAAGTAAACATTTCTTCTTTTGTAAATATTGGAAATATTTTGGGTTTATAAGTAGAGTTAATTTTTTGTTGAGATTTAGGGTTAACAACCGATAATATCTCTCCTACATTTTGAAACCTTTTCTTAGTCGCTCCCATAATCATTTTATCTAACAGTTTAGCAACTTCATCACTTACGGTAAACTTTAAATATTCTCGCCACACCCATTCACCTTCACTCACATCAAATAAATCAAAAGGTTCCACCTGAGTTAATAAATGAATACAAGTCACACCCAAACTATAAATATCACTAGCAAAAGTTGCTTTGCCTAATGCTTGTTCTGGGGCAGCATATCCTGCCGAACCAATTACAGTTCCTGTCACAGCTAAAGCAGTCTTTGTTGCATATTTAGCTGCCCCAAAATCTACTAATAATAATTGCTTATCTTTCCTTCTCCTAATAATATTCTCTGGTTTAATATCCCGATGAATTACCTGTCGAGAATGAATAAATTCCAATACGGGCAATAAACTTTTTAATAACTCCCAAATTTGCCTTTCATCAAAAGTTCCTGACAAGTCTAACTCCTGTTGTAAATTTTGCCCGTCGATAAATTCTTGCACTAAATACTGTCTGTTATCCTGAGTAAAATATGCCAAAAGTTCGGGAATTTGTGGATGTAATCCTAAACTATCTAAACGTTCAGCTTCTTGGGCAAATAATGAGGAAGCTTTTTCTAGGTTTTTGGTTCCTTGAGCTTGAGGAAAAAATTGTTTAATTACACAAAAAGGTTTTGATGGTCTGTACTCATCTACAGCTTGAAAAGTTCTGCCAAAACCACCTTGCCCAATAATTTTTAGAGCGCGATAACGTTCGACTAAAATTAATTTTTCACCGCAGCTTTGACAAAATTTTGTTTCTGGTGGGTTGGTTTTTAAACAATCTGGGTTTAGGCATTGGGTCATGGTTGCTCTCCTGATTTTATCTTCTTAGTTTCTACTTCTTCCTGCTTCAATAGAATTCCCGATAGGTATTCAACAATTAATAATTAATAATTAATAATTACCTCTTCTTATAAAGAAGACGATTTGCTAAATATCACCAACTTTTAAGAGTTGACATTCTATTTCTTCAGCCACTGATTCCCATTTGTTACTATTTAATCCTATATGTACTTTCTTATCGACAATAAACCCTCCACTTAATCTGACAAAAATTACCAACAGTCGATTCTGGCGATTCTCCTGCGGTGAATAAATTGTGACTTTTATTGGCTCTAAACACAATTCTTTAAATCTGCAAACTGTAAATTTATCTTTGCAAAATAACAAAACATCATCGTCATTTTTAAGTACTTGAAAATTATCATTCATATTAACCAACTCATCTCAACAAGCAATCTTTACTATATCAACTTAACTACCTATCCTTATTTTTAGTCAGACTTTGATACTTTATTTAAAATTTAACTTTCTCTTCTTGATAACTAATAACAAATCTGGTTATTATAGAGTGATTATAGGGTAAGGCATAACATAGATATCTATAATCAACTTTTCTAAATCGGATTTAGCATAAAGTATTCTCTCTTAGATAACTAAAGTATTCTTACTTTTTACTTCTTCCTTCTTACTTCTTCCTTCTTAACTTAAAAAACGTGAAAATATTAATAGTAGGTAACGGTGGTAGAGAACACGCGATCGCCTGGAAATTATCCCACTCTTCCCAAGTTCAACAAATATTTTGTACCCCTGGTAACGGCGGTACTGCCACCTTGCAAAAATGCCAAAATATACCCATTCCAGTTGAAGACTTCTCAGCCCTCAAACAACTTATTGCTGACCAAAATATTTCCCTAGTAGTAGTTGGCCCAGAAGTACCCTTAGCCCTGGGCATTACTGACTATCTACAACAACCAAACCTCAAAATATTTGGCCCCATCAAAGCAGGAGCCATTCTCGAAGCTAGTAAATCATGGGCTAAAGATTTCATGGCCGAAGCAAATATTCCCACGGCCAAATCAGCCACCTTTACCAGTGCCGAAACTGCCAAAGCTTACATCAAAGAAGTTCCCATAGTGGTTAAAGCAGATGGTCTAGCTGCAGGAAAAGGAGTTACCGTCGCCACTACAATTGAAATGGCTCATCATGCCATAGATGCCATCTTTCAAGGAGAATTCGAGCCAGATACCCAGTCTGTGATAATCGAAGAGTTTCTCACAGGTCAAGAAGTATCGGTTTTAGCCCTCACTGATGGATTAACTATTCGTCCCCTATTGCCAGCTCAAGACCATAAACAAGTGGGTGAAGGAGATACCGGACTCAACACTGGAGGTATGGGCGCTTATGCTCCCACTCCCATCATTACACCAGAACTAATGACCAGAATTCAACAAGAAGTTCTAGAACCAACTTTGACTAATTTACAAAAACGTGGTATAGACTACCGAGGCATTGTTTATGCTGGATTAATGATTAGTCCTACAGGAGAGCCAAAAGTCTTAGAATTTAATTGTCGGTTCGGCGATCCAGAAACTCAATCTATTCTTTCTCTGCTAGAAACTCCATTGGAAGAGTTATTTTTGGCCTGTTGTGAACAGCGTTTAGCTGAGTTGCCTCCGATAAATTGGAAACCAGGAGTAGCAGTGTGTGTAGTTTTAGCCTCCGGGGGTTATCCAGAAGCTTATGAGAAAGGTAAAGTAATTTCTGGAATAGAAAAAGCTGAAGCTACTGGAGTAACTGTATTTCATGCCGGAACTAAATTACAGGAACAACAGTTAGTAACTGATGGTGGCCGTGTATTAGGAGTAACAGCAATAGGGTCTGATTTTTCTGAAGCTAGGACAAAAGTTTACAATGCTGTAGATTCTATAGAGTTTGACCAAATGTATTATCGGCGGGATATTGGCGATCGGATTTTTGGATCTGTTCATTAATGGATAATGGATAATTGATAATTACCTCTGGTTCAAACCGTTACGGAATTGAATATCAGGAAATATTATTTCTTCTCTTGCTTGATTGGAGATGGCGAGGAGAACCGCTCTTGACAGAACCCCTTCGCTAACGCCATCCCACCCTACGGGAAACTGCGCTAACGACCGCTTTTTTACCCTTAAAAGGGGAAGCTTTAAACCATAATTATTTAATAATAAATAATTAATGATTCGGTAAATCAGGTACATCTCAATTTTGAATAAAGCCAAAAATTTATCGCTTTTAGGCAACAGCTCATCTGGAAACAGGGAATATCAAGTATATAGGAAAAAAGTATTTTTGCAAATATTATGAGATGCACCCGGCCAATTCAGAATATAAATAAAATAAATCTGAGCTTTCAAGAATTCTTAGTTATCCTAATTAATAATATAGTCAAAAATGCCTAATAAATTTTGACCTTTAACTTTATAACTTTATTTAAACTTTTGACTTAAAAAAATGCTTGCCCTCCTAAAAAAAATCGGAGAAATTATCGCTAACTGGTGGTCTGAGTTTACCCTCCAGACCAAACTCATGGCAGTAGTCACTCTTATGGTGTCTCTACTAATGAGTAGTTTTTCTTTCTGGGCAGTAAATACTATTCAACAGGATGCTCGTCTCAATGATACTCGCTATGGTCGAGACCTGGGACTATTATTGGCTGCAAATGTCGCTCCTCTAGTGGCAGAAGGCGATCGCAACGAAGTAGCGCGTTTTTCTCGACTTTTCTACAGCAGCACCTCTAGTGTTCGTTATATGCTCTACGCCGATGAGGAAGGAAAAATTTTCCTTGGTCTGCCTTTCTCAGAATCAGAGGTAAAGACGTCCCTGACTTTACGCCGTCGCATTCAACTACCAGAAGATTTTATGGCCAATGTAGAGGCAGGAAATTTGTCTGTCCTACCGATGGTGCGACAACATTTAACTCCTAATGGAGAATTAACAGATGTTTTTGTGCCGTTAATTCAAGAAGGTAAATATTTAGGAGTTTTGGCAATAGGAATTAATCCTAATCCTACTGCTGTTATTTCTTCAAATCTTACAAGAGATGTTACTTTGGCAGTGTTTGTTTCGATTTGGGCAATGGTAATTTTAGGGGCAGTATTTAATGCTTTGATTATTACTAAACCCGTTAAGGAATTATCAGAAGGTGTGAGAAATATTGCCCAGGGAAATTTTAAGCAAAGGATTGATTTACCATTTGGAGGAGAGTTAGGGGAACTAATTTTTAGCTTTAATGAAATGGCGGAGCAGTTAGAGAATTATAAGAAGCAAAATATTGAAGAATTAAGAGCAGAAAAAGCTAAGTTAGAAACTTTGGTTTCGACTATTGCTGATGGTGCTTTATTGTTGGATGCTAATTTACAACTTATGTTAGTTAATTCTACTGCTAGGCGAATTTTTAGTTGGGAAGGAAAAGATGTTGTGGGTGCAAATATTATTGATTATTTTCCTGTAGCTGTACAAATGGAAATTAGTAGACCGCTTTATCAAATAGCTGGAGGAGAAATAGAAGGTGGTGAATATTGCTGTACTTTGGATGAGCCAAATAAACGTACAATTAGAGTGTTATTAACAACGGTTTTGTTACATAGAGCACCAGGTAAAGAGTCTCTTTGTCAAAGTTGTATTTATGATGCAGATGATACTTGCAATTCTATTGAACGTCCTGAAGTTATTGAATGTACTCTTTATGAACATAAATTAGAAAAAGGTTTAAATTATCAGTACCGAGATAGTCTGAAAGGAATTGCTATGACTGTGCAGGATATTACTCGCGAAGTAGAGTTAAATGAAGCTAAAAGTCAGTTTATTAGTAATGTGTCTCACGAGTTAAGAACTCCTCTATTTAATATTAAATCTTTTATCGAAACTTTGTATGAATATGGGGAAGATTTAAGTGAAACAGAAAGAGGGGAATTTCTGGAAACTGCTAATCACGAAACAGACCGTTTGACTCGTTTGGTTAATGATGTTTTAGATTTGAGTCGTTTGGAATCTTGTCATATTTATCATCTAGATGCTGTTGATATTGCTCAACCTATAGAACAAACTTTAAGGACTTATCAACTTAATGCTAAAGATAAAGGAATAGAGTTAAATTATGAGATAGAACCTAACTTGCCTTCTGTAGTGGGTCATTACGATTTATTGTTACAAGTATTTGCTAATTTAGTCGGCAATGCTATGAAATTTACTGAAGCAGGGGGGAAAATAATAATTCGAGCATATATATTAGAATCTGACTCAGAAGTTTGCAATATTGAAGCTCAACAAATTGAAGAGGGAGGATGGATAGTTTCTCCTCCTCCTCCTCGACCAATAGATTTACATTTACCCTCAGAATCAAGTTGTCAAAAGTTTGTTAGAGTTGAAATTTCAGATACGGGAAGTGGTATTGAACCTGAAGACCAAGAGGCTATTTTTGAGAGGTTTTTCCGAGTAGAAAATCGAGTTCATACTTTGGAAGGAACTGGTTTGGGTTTGTCTATTGTCAGGAATATTATGGATAAGCATTATAGTAAGGTTCAGTTAGTTAGTGAACTTGGTGTAGGTACAACTTTTTGGTTTGATTTACCAGTATTTCAGCAAAGTATAGTATCAGAAGAAAATCAATTGTTAGATGTAACTCAACTTTAGAATAATTCAAAAGTTAAAATTCAAAAGTCAAAAGTCAAAAGTCAAAGGAAGAATTCAAAAGTTAAAATTCAAAAGTTAAAAGTTAAAATATTACGTTACCTTTCCTTCGACTTCCATACCAGTTTTTGAGTCATATATAGTATCAGAAAAAAATTAATTATTTAGATTTGACTAAACTCCATAACTAGGGAACAAGAATCAGAGTTTTAATTTTTTTATATATTGAGTGATTAATGACTGGAGTATCAGAAAAAAATTAATTATTTAGATTTAACTAAAATCCAGAATTAGGTAACAGGAATAAGGGTTTAAAATTTTTTATCTTATTGAGTAATGACTGAAAAATTATTCAATATGACTATATATACTGGGTACAATTTTCTGGTTTGATTTATAGCAGAAGGAAGAAGGAAGAAGGAAGAAGGAAAAAGAAAAAAAATTACGTTTTCTGAGTTTTAAGCTTTGGATATATCCTAACCTTTATTTCGACTGCTATACCAGTTTTTGACCCAGATATAGTATCAGAAAAAAATTAATTATTAGATGTAACTAAACTCCAGAACTAAGGAACAGGAATTAGAGTTTTAAACTTTTTATATATTGAGTAATGACTGAAAAATTATTCAAGATGACGATATATACTGGGTAAAGTTTTCTGATTTTATTTACCAGTTTTTTAGCCAAATATATAGTTATTTCATTTGATATTGAGACAAGGATTTATGGCTTTGAAAGAGTTTCACCTAAAAAAGTGTTTCATTCTTATTTTAAATGACTATAGTATCAGAAAAAAATTAATTATTTAGATGTAAATAAACTCCAGAATTAGGGGACAGGAATCAGGGTTTAAAATTTTTTATATATTGAGTAATGACTGAAAAATTGTTCAAGATGACTATATATACTGGGTACAATTTTCTGGTTTTATTTATAGCAGAAGGAAGAAGGAAGAAGAAAGAAGGAAGAAGGAAGAAGGAAAAAAATTACATTGTTTTAATTTTAAGGTTAGAACATATTCAAAGCTTTCCTTCCACTGCTACACCAGTTTTTGAATCAGATATAGTATCAGAATAAAATTAATTATAAAGACATTATCAAACTGATAAGAACTAAACTTAACAATAACCACCAAATAGTATTTCTTTGAAGCCAAAATTTGACAGTTCCAAACCAACTAATATGATTAAAATTAGTAGGAGGTACAAGGGGTTCAGATTGGTTATGATAAAGAGTACAATTTTTAGCATAAGGACGTTGAGGAAAATTACAGGTATCATCAAAATGGTAGATACAGCTATTACACAAATATTCTTCTGTTTGACTGTGATAAATAGGAATTCCTGGATGACCAAAAGCTTTAAGAGAAAATCGACAATGCGGACAAACGATCGCCTGACTATCAATTGGTTGATGACAACGAGGACAATTTGACATTTTGATTATGCTAGATATATAAATTCAACAACTTTTTTCATCTACAGTTTAAATTTGTAGCTTAATTCTAAGTTTGTTGCTCCTTGATACCTAAAATATAGAAATAGGAAAAAAATATGAATAATACTGAAAATCTACTTAAACAACTTTTAATGATCGGCATTGGTACAACTTCCCTAGTGGCCGAAAAAATACAGGAAGTCACTAACCAATGGGTTAAAGATGGTACTATCAACCCAGACCAAGCTAAAACTTTTGTTGATGATATAATGCAGCAACTTAAGTCAGAGCAGGGAAACTGGGAAACTCAGATGCAGCGACAAATGCGGAATGTCATGCAGGATATAGGTGTTCCTCGTCAATCTGAATTGGACGAACTCCGGGGTCGTTTGGACCGTTTGGAGCGTCAGATCCGAGATTTAGAAAATCGCAATTGGCGATAGATTAAGTCAGAAGTCAGAAGTTAGATGCTTGCTGTGATTAAATTTGAGAGACGTGAGAATGTCCTAACTTCCCTGACGACTGCTATGTTATTTAACAATATCCGGAATCTTAGTTAAAGTTAAACTTTCATATTAATTTTTGGTTTTTGACTTAATTATATGGAAGATTGATTTTAGTATCAAATATTATAGTTATTAATTTTTCAGTAGTTACGTTCTGTTTTGTCTGTTTGATTTTTTTTCAAAAATACAAATCAGAGAAAATGGGAGGTTGTTTAGAGTGTTTATAAAGTCAGTTGCAAGATTGGAAAAATTACAACTGACCCTAGTGTAGCTGCAAAATATAGTAGTTATAATTTAAACTTCAACTGAGAGTTTTTGACTTTTAACTTAAATTAGGAGGATTAATTTTGCGAGGAATTATTATTAGTCTGGCAGTAGTAATATTCTGTGGTTTAGTTTTGATTGTTGCTCAAATCACGGGTTCGGAAAAAGGGGCAGTTGCTTCTCAAAATACACCAAGTACTATAAATTCTACTGAAGTTCAAGAACAAGTTGCAGAAAATATTATGACTGAAAATAACCAAGAAACTATTACTACTGAATCTGGTCTTAAGTATGTGGTCTTGAAAGAAGGAGATGGCGCTACTCCTCAAGCAGGTCAGACAGTTGTGGTTCACTATACTGGAACTTTACAGGATGGTTCTAAGTTTGATAGTTCTCGCGATCGCAATCAACCTTTCCAATTTCAAGTTGGGGTAGGTCGAGTTATTAAAGGTTGGGATGAAGGGGTAGCTAGTATGAAAGTTGGTGAACGTCGTAAGTTTACTATTCCACCAGAATTAGGGTATGGCGCTAGTGGTGCTGGTGGGGTTATACCTCCTAATGCTACTCTGATTTTTGATGTGGAATTATTGAGAATTGCGAATTAATTAGGAAGTAAGCTATCAGCTATCAGCTATCAGCAATTATAATTATTAAAAGGGGATAGAGACTTGTTCTCTGTTCCCTTTTATATATTCTTTAATTCCTAAAAATTATATGTCAAATCTCACAGTTAAAGATTTAGAAATATTGCAAGGTACTCTTAATCAAGCAGGTTTAGATTATCAATTAGAATTAGATGAAGGAAAGATATTAGTTATTAGTCCGTCGGATATTATTTCTAGTGAAGTTGGCGTTCAGTTAATTAGGTTATTACGCAATTGGGTTTACCCACGTCGTCTCGGACGTTTGTTTGATTCTAGTGGTGCTTTTATTCTTCCAGACACTAATTTAAAAGTTCCTGATGTTTCTTTTGTTCGTGCCCAACGTTTGAAAAAAAGTGTTCGTTATTTTGGGGAGTTGGTGCCAGATTTAGTGGTATAAATTAAGTCTCAAAGTGATAGGATTAAACCGTTAAAAAAGAAAATAAAGAAGTATTTAGAATTAGGAGCGGAAGTAGGAATATTGATAGATCCTGACAAAGAAATAGTTATTGTTTATCGTCCTAATGGTGAAGAAACTGAGTTAAAAAATGGAGATATTTTGACTATTCCTGAATTATTTGGTGAGTGGGAATTATCTATTGTTGAACTTTGGCCGCCTGTGTTTGATGAAGATGAATAAAGCATTCAGCTATCAGCAATTAGCTCTCAGCTTTTTTTATGAATTAAGCATTCAGCTATTAGCAATTAGCTCTCAGCTTTTTTTTACGAATTAAGTCAGAGTTTATTTAAAAAGACTTATATACTAATCCTAAATGGTTTGCGAGAAAAACTGTAGGGGTTTGGTCTCCCAACCCAAGCATGGAGACTAAACCTCTACGATAAAATATGAGAACTTATTTAGAATTGCTATATTAACTGAATAGCTACTTATTTATGCTAGAAATAATATCAAATTTATCAATAATAATTTCTTCTTTCAAGACAATACTTAGTAATTATAATCTAACTGATAAGACAGTTTTGACTCAGGAGGCAAACTAAAAGCTAATAGTTGAAGACTAATACTTATATTAAATCCAGATAATTATTACACCTAAGTCATTGCGACTTACACTCTGTGGAAGGAAGCAATCTCAGGGGTTTGAGAGATTGCTTCCTATCGTCGCAATGATGACTGTTCAACTGGATTTTATATTAGGAATTTTGCTACAAATTTTCTGTAATGATAATCGTTAAATCTATTGTCAAAATAATTGGGTATAAAATCTTGTATTTTAATCAGTTATCAGTTAAATATTTTTTCTAGTTTTATCAAAATAACAAAGTAAGAATTTAACTTCTGAATTCTGACTTAATAACTTCTGACTTGAACTTGATATGCCTAAATCTAATTTCTCTTACACTCAACTTTTTCGACACAAATTTAACCGAAGGAAGTTATACAAGGTTGGGTAACTCGTTTCATTAATACTGTTGGCAACTGATTATATAATCAAATTGCTGGTTTTGAATGGTTTTGGAATTACTCTCTAAAACGCTATAAAAATGGTTTGATTAATAAACATCAAGAACTAAAAGTTTCTTTTCTTCCTAACCATCCTTTAAATCTGCAAAAAATTTATTTATCTTTGCAATTTTTGGAAAAAGCTAATAATGAACCAATTAATTTTTCTGAGATTAAAAAATATAATCGTTTGGCTATTAAGGGGCAACCTGGAGCTGGAAAAACACTTTTATTAAAATATCTTGTTCTTTCTTGGGCAAGGGAAAAATTAAAAACTTCCTCTAATGAATATGTGCCGATTTTATTAGAGTTATATCCCTTGAATGAAATAGAAATTTCTGCCCTCAACATAGAATTATTAAAACAGAAATTAGTAGAAGCTTTAGATAGGGATGATTTTCCTAAAGCTAATTCTTTTGTCGAGCGAAATCTGGAAAAAGGAAAATTATTTCTGTTATTTGATGGATTAGATGAAGTCAAAAGTTTGATTCGCCCTCAAGTTGTACAAGCTATTAATGACTTATTAGATAAATATGATAAATGTCGAGTAATTATTACTTGTCGGGCAGCAGTTTATCGGAATAATTTTGCTGAGTCCGTCGAGAAAACTTTAGATATTAAAGAATTTAGCGACAGACAAATGCGACTCTTTTTAGAAGCATGGAAATCTGAAATGCCTCCAGATAAATCTATCGATCAACTCATACAAACTTTGAGAGATAGACCCCTAATTATGGAGTTAGCTAGAAATCCTTTAATGCTGACTATTGTTGCTCATCTTTATACTCAACCTGCTTTTGTTTTGCCTCAGTCTCGGTCAGATTTTTATCAAGAATCTACTCATATTTTATTGAATCAATGGCAGAATAATTTTAATCAATATAAAGAGAGTGCTCATAAACGGAGAGTTTTACAACATCTGGCTTTATTTGCTCAAGATAATGCTAGTAAACAACAAAAGAATGACTTGAGTTTAGATTATGAAATTGTCGTAGAACAAATTCAAAAAGTTTTACCCGATTTGAATCTCAATCCTGAAACAGATACTCAACCAATATTAAAAGAAATTGTCGAACGTAGTGGATTATTATTGGAAATTGAAAGGGGAGATAAATATCAGTTTGCTCATTTAACTTTGCAAGAATATTTTGCGGCAACAGCTTTGAGAGATAGAGAAAATGAGTTAATAGAAAGGTTTAAAAATGACCCGGAACGTTGGCGAGAAACAGTTAAACTTTGGTGTGGTTTTGCCGGGAATAGTACAAATTTAATAGAGGTTATTTATCAGGAAGATTCTCTGACAGCTTTTGAATGTTTAGCAGATGCTCAAGAAGTTTCTCCTACTTTGGCAGAGAAAATTATTGAAGAGTTTAAGGAAAAATTGGCAGAAGCAAATTCTGATGAAAATTTAGCTAGAGCTTTTGGAGCAGTTGCTTCTGATGTTCGTGAAAGAGGTAGGGGAAAAGTTGTTTTTGAGTTTCTAGAAAATGCTTTGAATAATTATGAATCTTTGGAAATTCGTCAGGCGTCTGTTAAGGCATTATCTAAAACAAATTTGCCACAAGCGGCGGATATTTTGTTTAGGTATTATGAGGATATTAATTTGGCAGATGCTCGTTTAGCACTTATTAATATGGGAGATATTGCAGTTTCTTTATTGAAGGGTTTAGCAGAGCAAGGTTCGGAAATGGCAATGAGAGATTTAGTCAAAATTGGTACTCCTTATTCGAGAGAAATTTTAAATGGTTTACTTTATCATTCTAATGAAAATATTCAGAGGTTAGCTGCTTTAAATTTGGCAGAATTTAGGAGTCTAAATAATTAGGTTTTCTAGGAGTGAGAAATATGGCAGAAGTTGATGATAGATTTAATTTAAGAGATTGGGAATGGATAGCAGTTCATTTTCCGCCATCAGAAAGAGAAAGCATGGCAAAAGTAGCTTGGTTGATTTGTTGTAAGTGCACTCCTAAACAAATTTCTCAATATAATCCCGATCCAAGAATAGTAATTCCTTTATGCGCGATAGTATTGTTTGATGAAATTGATGAGATTAATGAGATTAATCCTAGCGAGAGATGGCAATCTCTATTTGAAACTTTAGATAGAGATTTACAATTTGTCTTACTATCTATTCTCATAAAGTACCGTCCTCCAATTCGTGATAACTGGTATAATCTTTTTCTAGATGTAAAACTTGAGTTTTTACTAGTATTTTATTTACCACTTATAACAATTTTTATTGTAACAATTTTTATTGTAAGTTTTGATTTTCCTGTGGGCGTGAATTTCTTAGTTCAGCTAATTATACTTTTGATTTTACAGATTTACACAACAAACATAGGTCAAAAGATGACTAATCCCCTCAAGAACATTTTAAAATCTGATAGTTTTGCAAATCTGATTTTTGAAACTGCTGAAATTACCCCGATGAAAATTTTCCTATATTTAACCCTATACGATTCAGTTAAGGATTTTTTTTGGCAGTTCTGTAAAAAGATTGGCAATTTAAGCAGAAGGCTGATAACTGATAACTGAAGAGGTGATCGCCCTCAAAACTATACTATCTTGCTTGTGTTGAAGAAAAAGTCATGCGTAATGACAAACAACCACACTTAAATATTAAAGTATCAGAAAAATTGTGAGAGCGCAACCCCTAAATCCTTTGACGCGCCGATTTTTTTTGGAGCTTCATAGAATGACAATATTGGTGATTTGCCACTGAGGAGGTTAGATGAAAAAATTTAATGATGAAAAAAAATGGATTGAGCGATCGCGAAGCGGAACAGAGTTCTATCGCTCTATAATATTTCATCCTTTAAAAATTGGTAATTTAGGTAGAAAGCTGATAACTGATAACTGAAAAGAGGAAGCAACTGAAAATCCTTCGACGTGCCGATTTTTTTTTCATAAGCTTCACAAAATGAAAATATTCGTACTTTTCCACTGAGGAGAAATAGATGGAAAGATTTGACGAGGGAAAAACTAGCATTCATTTATTGAGAGCTTCACAAGATGAAAATATTTCTGGTATTGCTCCTGGGAAAATTCCTGAGACTGGTAACTGATAACTGATAACTGATAACTGATTTATCTGTTCCCTGTTCCCTGTTCCCTGTTCCCTCTTATTGCCAAATTTCTAAACTTAGTAAACTGGGGGTCAAACAATAACTTAACCGTACCAGTCGGCCCATTCCGATGCTTAGTAATAATCACCTCAGCAATACCCTGGTCCGGGGTATCTGGGGAATAATACTCATCCCGATAAAGCATAATAACTAAATCAGCATCTTGTTCAATAGAGTTATGAACAACAATCTCATTTGCCACAAAATTATGTAGACTAGGCACAGTTAAGTCAAAAACCTCCGCCTCACCATCTGGTCTTATTTCCACAATTTCATCCCATTTAACATCAATTTGAGTAGGTTTTTCCCACTCCCGACACTTAACTACAGACCCTAAATTTCCACCATATTTTGGCCTAAAATCCATTTGATACAAAAGTTGCCCACAATACAATATTGAATATTTAAGCATTTTTTGGTTCAAAATAGCAAGAGAATCCCCAATATTCAGAGTATTTAACTGTTTCCAACCCCCCATAGAAAAGAAAGGATGATTAGCCGTTGCCCGAATCAATTTTCCCGAAGAAGTTTGCAAAGAAAATATAGGTTTAACCCCAGTAGAAAAAACCCTACTAACAATAGCTGACTCAAATTTTCCAGTATTTTCATTCAACGCCAAAACAGAAAAATTAGACTTACCAACCAGATGAGAAATAGGAATTTTTTTACCATCAGCTAAACAAATTAAAGTATCTCCAGTCAAACAACCAGACTCTCTTAAGTCAGACATCATCGGTCTTTTATTAGTTCGAGACTCTACACTTCTACTAAGTTGAGACAAAGCAATAATCGGTACTGAAATTTCTCGTGCCAAACCCTTCAAACTCCGAGTAATTCTTGCCAACTCCAACACTCGATTATCAGTATTACTCCCCTCCATTAACTGTAGATAATCTAATAAAATTAATCCTAATGCTTCACCTTGTTCACTTTGTAATTGTCTGACTTTTGAACGAATTTCATTAACAGTAATATTAGGAGTATCATCAATAAAAATTGGCATTTCAGCAAGAGTACCAATAGCGGAAGTTAAAGGTTCCCATTCACTCTGACTAATTCGTCCAGACCGCAATCTATTACTTTCAATTCTTGCCTCACTTGCTAATAGTCTTAATACTAATTGTTCCTTAGACATTTCTAGGCTAAAAATTGCTACTGGTAATTTGAGATTAGCTGCAATACTATGACCAATATTTACAGCGAAGCTAGTATTGTGGAGGCAAATATCATTAGCTACAAAATTATGAGTTTCTGGCACAGTCAGATCGTATACTTGCTTTTCTCCTACTGGTTCTATAGAAACAATTTCATCCCAGTAAATATCGTCATTTTCTAATTGTTCGACTAATAAATTTCCGTCTCTGACTAAATTTAATCTGCTGGAGGGGAAATCTAGATTTATAGATGGAAAATTTCTCATATCTGACAGAATATTTTTCCCACAGAAAGTCTCAGTAGTAGTTAGATTATTGAAATTTTGCTCGGTCTTTTCTTTTCCATTTTTGCTCTGTGCTGAAAGATATCTAGATTCAGCAAACTTTTCCATCACATCAACAATTTCATTCCACAAAATCTGAGTATTTTCTAATTCCTCAACCCAGAAATTCTCCTGTCTGACTAAATTTAATCTATAGGAGGGAAAATCTAGATTTATAAATGGAAAATTTCTCATATCTGACAGAATATTTTTCCCACCGAAAGTATCAGTAGTAGTTAGATTATTGAAATTTTGCTCGGTCTTGACTTTTCTATTTTTGCTCTGTGCCAAGAGAAATCTAGATTCGGCAAACTTTTCCATCACAGAAATTATTTCATTGCCGAAAATTTCCCTACCTTTGAGTTTTTCAACCAAGGCATTTTCGTTTCTGAGTAAATCCAAACTTTCTGATGGAACATTACCAATATTTGCTAGAAAGTTTTGTCGAAATAAGACATCAGTAGTAGTTAGATTATTGAAATTTTGCTCGGTCTTTTCTTTTCCATTTTTGCTCTGTGCCGAAAGGATGATAGATGGAGCAAACTTTTTCATCACAACAAGAACTTTATCCCAGAAACCCTCTGTATTTTCTAATTTCTCAACCCAAAAATTCTCCTTTCTGACTAAATTTAATCTGCTAGAGGATAAATCTAAGTTTTCTAATGGAAAATTACCAATATCTAGCACCAAATTTTTGAGGGATACTTTATCTGTAATAGTTAAATGCCACAAATATTTATTCGTCTTTCCTTTCCTACTTCTACACTCTTCAACCTTTTCAATAGCAGCAATAATTCCAAATCTGAGCAAAAGATGTTGTACTTGCCTAACAAACTTTTCACTAACCACAGAATAGCCTAAACATACTGCCCCAGTTTCAAATATTTTTACCCATCCATCCAGGGAAAATAAATATCTAATAAATAAAGCTAATTGCGACTTTTCTAATTTAAAGACAATAGGAGAAAGACAGAAATTATCAGAATCAATCAGAGAAGCAAACTGATTTTCTGGAATAGTTTCATCGCCAAAAACATCTAACCGACGGGGTACAGCTATTTTTTCTCCTACCTGTAATTTTGCCAAAGGTTTCCAACCATCAACCGTTAGAAAAGGATGAGTAATTGTCGTCTCTACAAATCTTCCTGATTTTGTCGTTACTCTAAATACAGGTTTAATTCCATCATCAATAAAAGCAGAAGGTTTAGTAATCTGAAACTTCCAATTTTTGCCTAAAGTTAATAACTCCGTTTCTTGCCTTTGATAAACTTCTGCCAAAGTAATTAAACTGCCATCTTTTTGCAAAACTAAAGTATCATAAGCAGCACATTTTCCCATTGAGGGACGACCAGCTACAATAATTAAATCCGAACGTTGAAAACCTCCAGTCATTGCATCCAGATCGTAAAAACCACAAGCAAGACCAGGTAAAGCAACTCCCTCATTTCTATCTTCAATATCCTGAAAAGTATTAATTAAAGTCTCAGAAATAGGAACTAAATCTTGTTGTGGTTTATCCTGAGTCAGAGCAAATATTTTTTGTTCAGCTTGGTCAAGAATAGTTTTTAATTCAGTAGCTGTTTGAAACCCTAAATCAAAAATTTCATTTCCTGCTTGAATTAATTTTCTGCGGATATATTTATCAATAACTAAAACAGCATATTGGTCAATATTAACCGCCGAAACAGTTCGTTCTAATAGTTGAACTATTTTTACTTGCCCGCCAATTTTTTCTAATTGATTATTGTCAGTAAGCCAACTGGTAACAGTCATTAAATCTGTAGGTTTGCCCTGATTATAAAGTTGCCACATTGCTTTATAAAGAATTTGATGAGCTTCAATGGCAAAAAACTCTGGGCGTAATAACTCTGTCACTCGATTAATAGCTTCTGGGTCGAGGAGAATACCACCTAAAATAGCTTCTTCCGCTTCAATATTTTGGGGAGGTAGGCGATCGCTAGACATCTGTGATTTACCTACAATTATTTAAAATTTATTTGAAAAGGGAATAGGTAGTAGGGAGTAGGGAGTAGAGTTTAAATTACTCTGGTAGAAAAATCCATACTCAATCCAATTGCTGAATATTAAAGTCGAGGAGAATGCCACCTAAAATAGCTTCTTCCGCTTCAATATTTTGGGGAGGTAGGCGATTGTTAGACATCTGTGATTTACCTACAATTATTTAAAATTTATTTGAAAAGGGAATAGGGAGTAGAGTTTAAATTACTCTGTTAGAAAAATCCATACTCAATCCAATTGCTGAATATTACAGTTGGACTAAAGTCAAAAGTCAAAGATTGTCTATCAAAGGATACTTACGCATTTTCGAGTCATAAAATCTAGATTTAGTGTGGCACTAGAGCATTTATTTACATAAACCCTAATTTCTTTTTAACTTTTGACTTTTGACTTTTGACTTTAATTAACTACCCACTACTTGAATCTCTACTTCAGCAGTTACCTCTGGATGAAGTTTAATTTGAGCTTTGTAGAATCCAACCTTGCTAATTTCTGGCAAAGTAACGCCACGTCTATCAATTTCTTGACCAGTATTTTCCTTAATTACATCCACCAATTCTCTATCAGTAACAGTACCAAAAATCGCATCATTTTCACCAACTTGTTTAGCAATTTTAAAGCGACCAACTGTTTCCAAAGCCGTCTTTTGAGCTTCTGCTGCTTGCTTCAATTCTATTTGTCTTTGTCGCTCTTGTTCTCTACGACGTTCTACCTGTTTAAGAATACCTGGAGTAGTACGAAAAGCAATTTTCTGAGGAATCAAATAGTTACGAGCATAACCAGGAGCTACTTCTACCACATCTCCTGATATTCCCAAATTTTTCACATCTTGATTCAGGACTACCTGTAATTTTTTGGCCATGATTTTAATTTTTAAATTTTCACTGCAAACTTTAATTATATCCTAAATTTAAAGAATCATAGAGATGATTAGTAAAGTAGATTTACAAAATTAACTGATTAATTTAAGCTAGGGTAATAGCTCAAACCGACTAAATATCTAGATAAGTACAGTTTAAATTTCATTTAAAATTATGTTCTCTAGACTGTAAATCTCCTACTCTATTATACAAGGAAAAAATTATCATCAAATAAATATTCAATAAATGTAAAATTTGCCAATCTAATAAAAATGAAACTTAAACAAAAATTCTTCAAAATTATTTTAGGAATAATCTTGACCAACTTATTAATAGTCTTTACTTCCTGTCAAACATCGCCAAATAATAAAAGTTTAACTATTCGGAGTGCTCATAGTAATTGGATAGAAGAATCATTTCAAACCGAAGTTGTAAATATAGGTTTAGAAAAATTAGGCTACAAGGTCGAAAAACCAAAAGAAATTGATTATCCGGCACTTTATATTTCTATAGGTAATGGAGACTTAGACTATAGCGTTGTTTATTACCAACCAGGACACAAAAAATACTTTGAAAATGCTGGTGGTGAAGAAAAATTAGAGGGAGTGGGAATTTTAACTCCTAATGGAATTCAAGGATATCAAATAGATAAAAAAACCGCCGATAAATATAACATTACTAACCTTCAACAATTAAAAGACCCAGAAATTGCTCAAGTTTTTGACTCAGATAAAGATGGTAAGGCAAATTTAGTTGGTTGTAATCCAGGTTGGGGTTGTGAGTTGACCATAGACCATCACCTTAAAGCTTATGGACTAGAAGATACTGTAGAACATAATCGAGGCCAATATACAATTTTATTAGCAGATGCTATTACTCGTTATCAAAAAGGTGAACCTATTCTTTATTATGCCTATAATCCTCACTGGATATCTGCAGTCTTAAAACCAGGAAAAGATGTAGTTTGGTTAGAAGTTCCTTTCACATCTTTACCAGAATCTATGGGAAATCTGAGTGAAAAAGATACATCAGTAGATGGTAAAAATCTTGGCCTTCCTAAAGGCGATCAGGGTATTGTTGCTAATAAAAAATTCCTAGAAGCTAACTCAGTTGCCAAAAAATGGTTTGAATTAGTCAAAATTCCAGTTGCAGATATGAATACTGAAAGTTTACGTATTAAAGAGGGAGAAGACCAACCAGAAGATATTCAGCGTCATGCTCAAGAGTGGGTAAAAAATCATCAACAAGAATATGATAATTGGTTGGAGGTAGCAAGAAAATAAGCAAGTTAAGTAGGAAAAATCTTCATAAGCTTTCTGTATCACGGGGTGACAAGCACCTCAAAGCTATTGTGGGATAAGGGTTTAAAGGATATAAGCAAGGGTGAAAAATTGACTGGTTTTGTGAGAATGATAATTATTATTAGTGAGAGTGTGGGTGAACTTCGCTCACCCATACCACCACACTGCGTTGATTTATTGTTCAAGTAAATTACTCTCAAAACATTTATGTAAGTCAATTAAAAAATTTTTAATAATCAGATGAATAGTCAGACGTTTCGGGTAAATAATTAAATATGATTTAACATTGACAGAGCTTTTAATCCCCTTTGGTCATCAGACTTTTTCTGAGAATTAAAATTCATCATATCTGTGACAATTTCAACTAAATATTCCCCAGCTATGACCCACAAATCACCATACATACCTACCCAAGAATTGCTATGTATTCTATCTTTTCGCCCTGGTTCTTTTAGTCTAAAAATATATCTTTGACCTCCTGACTTTTTGAGACAATTACCATGGTAACATTAAGCATTATAAGCAATTGCAACTAGTAAAATGAGATTGGTAATACGTTGTGTATTAGCTCTACTTCCTTCTAGATTATATCCCCCTGTTTTACAATCTTTAAACATAGCTTCAATACCCATTATCGACCGATAAAATTTGAGAACTTAATCTAAACTTTCAAGATTTGTCAACAAGTACCAAGGCTCCTTTTCCATCTTGTTTTTATATTTTCGTTTCCAATAAGCAACTAAATTAAAAGATCCCAATCCTTTGTTCTGAGTAATATTGATGTTACTTAAAAATATTTTGGTTCCTGGAGATACAGGTAAATTACTCAATGGATGGTATTTTTGACGGGGTTTTCTATAGTTAGTATCTTGTTTTTGTCCGAAGATGAAATGAATTTTTTGAGTTATAGCTCTAATTTTTAGCCAGTAAGATAATTCGACACCGTGAATTTCACTGTCTCCAATAACCACCAATTTATATTTTTTTAATAAACTTAAAACTGGTCTGATAAGTGCTTTTTGGTCGAGGAAATTAGTAGAGCCTTTTTAATTCAAAATTTGCCATTTGAATCAAAATATATTGCCTTTTGCCTATTCTCAAATTTCTATAAATCTTTAGTGCTGAGAGTAGTAAAATACTATTGATGAAAAAATTTTCCATCAAACCACAATGAAACAAAAATATCTCAAAACTATTCTAGGAACAATTCTCACCAGCTTATTAGTAATTTTTACTTCCTGCCAACAAGTTCCTGATTCTGAAACAGTTACTATTCGGAGTGCTAATAGTAGCTGGATACAAGAATTATTTCAAACCGAAGTAGTGAATATAGGTTTAGAAAAACTCGGCTATAAAATTGAAAGACCAAAACAAATTGAATATCCAGCAATTTATATTTCTCTTGCCAATGGAGATTTAGAATATAGCACTGTTTACTATGAACCACAACACAATGAATTCTTTGAAAATGCTGGTGGTGAAGAAAAGTTAGAGAAAGTTGGAAAATTAACTCCTGATGGAATACAAAGATATGAAATAGACAAAAAAACAGCCGATAAATATAACATTACTAACCTTCAACAATTAAAAAATCCAGAAATAGCCAAACTTTTTGATTCCGATGGAGATGGCAAAGCAAATTTAGTTGGTTGTAATCCTGGTTGGTCTTGTGAATTAATTATCAATCATCATCTTAAAGCTTATGAATTAGAAAATACTGTAGAACATAATCAAGGACAATATGAAATTCTCTTGGCAGATGCAATGACTCGTTATCAGGAAGGAAAACCAATTCTTTATTATGCTTACGAACCTCATTGGATATCGACAGTTTTAAAACCAAATGAAAATGTAGTTTCACTAGAAGTACCTTTCACTTCCTTACCGTCATCTATGGAAAATTTAAGCGAAAAAGATACATCTCTAGATGGAAAAAATCTTGGCTTTCCCCTGCTTCAACAGCGTATAGTAGCGAATCAAAAATTTTTAGAAGTCAACCCAGTTGCCAAAAGATGGTTTGAGTTAGTTGAAATTCCAATTGTGGATATGAATGTTGAAAGTTTACGTATCAAAGAGGGAGAGGACAAACCAGAAGATATTTTGCGCCATGGTCAAGAATGGATAAAAAATAATCAACAAAAATATGATAATTGGCTAGAAACAGCAAAGCAAGCAGCTAATTAAAGTATGGATAAATAATTTTTAATAGCCAATCAGGGGATATTTCATCACTACAAAATCTTAACTAAAAGGATTTTTCAGCGGTTTTCATTAATCTAGAATACAACGATTTATACAATTTTCACCTGCTTGGTGCATATCTATAATTTTTACTGTAGTCTATCTTTGTGAAAACCGCTATAAAAGTAAAAAAAAAGAGTGATTATAAACTAATATTGTTAATCTAGCTCTAGAAAAACTCGGCTATAAAGTAGAAAAGCCAAAGGAAATTGATTACCCAGCACTTTATATTTCTATGGGTAATGGAGACTTAGAATATAGTGTTATTTATTACTTACCAGGACACGAAAAATTCTTTTAAAATGCTGGTGGTGAAGAAAAATTAGAAGGAGTTGGAATTTTAACTCCTAACGGAAGAAGTGGATATCAAATTTATAAAAAAACAGCAATCTATAGGAAATTTGACTGAAAAAGATACATCTCTAGATGGAAAAAATCTAGGTTTTCCCTTACTGCAACAGCATATTGTGGCTAATAAAAAATTCCTAGAAGACAACCCAGTTGCTCAACGATGGTTTGAATTAGTACAAATTCCAGTAGCAGATATGAATGTTGAAAGTTTACTTATTAAAGAGGGTGAAGACAAACCAGAAGATATTCTCCGTCATGCTCAGGAGTGGATAAAAAATAATCAGCAAAAATATGATATTTGGTTAGAAAAAGCGAGAAAAGCTGCTAATTCAGCATAAAAAAATTGCTGATTTTTTAATAATAAAATTGGTTTTAAATTTTATAAAAAAGCTGATACTACTTTTCACATTTTTAGGTTTCAGCTAATTCATAAATAAGTATAAATCAGAGCAAAAAATCAGGAATTAAATTAATTTTAAAATCCTGAAAAAAGTAGGAAGCATATTAACAAGCTTATTAATAGTTTTCACTTCCTGTCAAAAAACTCCTCCTGGAATAGTTACTATTCGTAGTGCCAATAGTACCTGGATACAAGAATTATTTCAAACTGAAGTAGTGAATATAGGCTTAGAAAAACTCGGCTATAAAGTTGAAAAAAACAAAATAGACTTGTCGCTTTATAACTTCAAAAACCCCCAAAAACCTTGTTATATAAGGATTGTAGCTATTGGTGGCTAAAAAGGCCTTGAAATTATTGCTCTGTCTAGGTTGGAGCGATTTTTTCCCTCTATTTAGCGACAACTCTAATAAATTGATTATCCGTCAATCTATATTTCTCTTGCCAATGGAGATTTAGAATATAGCACTGTTTACTATCAACCACAACACAATGAATTCTTTAAAAATGCTGGTGGAAAAGAAAAATTAGAAGGAGTTGGAAATTTAACTCCCAATGACATCCAAGGATATCAAATTGATAAAAAAACAGCCGATAAATATAATATTACTAACATTGAACAATTACAAAATCCAGAAATAGCCAAACTTTTTGATTCTGATGGAGATGGTAAAGCAAATTTAGTAGGTTGTAATCCTGGTTGGTCTTGTGAATTAGTGATCGAGCATCATCTTCAAGCTTATGAATTAGAGGATACTGTAGAAAATAATCAAGGACAATATGAAATTCTCTTAGGAGATGCAATGACTCATTATAAGCAAGGAAAACCAATTATTTATTATGCTTACGAACCTCATTGGATATCTACAAAATTAAAACAAAATAAAGATGTAGTTTGGTTAGAAGTTCCTTTCACCTCCTTACCAAAATCTATGGGAAATTTGAGTGAAAAAGATACATCTCTAGATGGAAAAAATTTGGGCTTTCAGATAATGTAACAGCGTATAGTAGCTAATTAATAAAAAATTCTTAAAAAATAATCCAGTTGCTAAACGATGGTTTGAATTAGTAGAAATTCTAGTTGCCGATATGAGTGAGGAAAGTTTACTTATTAAAGAGGGTGAAGACAAACCAGAAGATATTCCGCTTCATGCTCAAGAATGGGTACAAAATAATCAATAAAAATATGATAATTGGTTAGCAAAAGCAAGACAAGAGACTGATTCATTAGACATCTCCAATAATAAAAAATAAAATTAATTACCCTACAGAAATTATTGATTATTTCTGCCTATTCCCTACTCCCTCTTTTTTGAAGATATCTATTGTAAATAGAATTTAAGCAAAACACTATCCGTAATATAATTAATATAATGGTATATAGTAGTCAAAAACTATAACGTTTTATATATGTAGCGTTAAAGTCGCAAAAATCCCTAAATGAATGATTAACTAAACTAGAATAGAGTCTTCCTCCTTTGCTGTGAATCAAAATTTAGAAAAAAACGCTAGATGTAGTAATCAAAAACTATAACGTTTTATATATGTAGCGTTAAAGTCGCAAAAATTCCTAAATTGATGATTAACTAAACTTAAGTTAAGTCTTCCTCTTCTCCTGTGAATCAGGATTGAGAAAAAAACACTAGATATAGTAATCAAAAACTATAACGTTTTATATATGTAGCGTTAAAGTCGCAAAAATCCCTAAATGAATGATTAACTAAACTAGAATAGAGTCTTCCTCCTTTGCTGTGAATCAAAATTTAGAAAAAAACGCTAGATGTAGTAATCAAAAACTATAACGTTTTATATATGTAGCGTTAAAGTCGCAAAAATTCCTAAATTGATGATTAACTAAACTAGAATAGAGTCTTCCTCTTTTCCTGTGCAAATATAAAAAAAACCAAGAATAAACAGCCAATGTCTAGGCCAGAATCTAATCCTTCCCCAGAACAACCAGAAAAAATCCATTTACCTCGCACCAGCGAGTCAGAAACCCTCAAAAAAATTCGCCATACCACATCCCATGTCATGGCCATGGCAGTACAAAAGCTGTTTCCCAAGGCACAAGTAACAATTGGTCCTTGGATCGAAAATGGCTTTTACTATGACTTTGATACCCCAGAACCATTTACAGAAGCAGATTTAAAAGCCATCAAAAAAGAGATGGTCAAAATCATTAAACGGGATTTACCCGTAATTAGAGAAGAAGTCAGTCGCGAAGAAGCCAAACGTCGAATTGAACAAATTAAAGAACCATATAAATTAGAAATCCTCCAAGACTTAGAAGACCCAATTACCATTTATCATCTTGGCGAACAATGGTGGGATTTATGTGCTGGCCCTCACATTGAAAGTACAAAGCAACTTAATCCCAAAGCAATTGATTTAGAAACTGTTGCTGGTGCTTATTGGCGCGGAGATGAAACCAAAGCCCAATTACAACGTATCTATGGTACTGCTTGGGAAACTCCAGAACAACTGGCCGAATATAAAAGACGTAAAGAAGAAGCTCTCAAAAGAAACCATCGTAAACTAGGTAAAGAATTAGGACTATTTATTTTTTCCGACCTTGTTGGACCGGGATTACCTCTTTGGACTCCGAAGGGTACAATGTTAAAGAATTCACTGAAAGACTTTCTCCAACAAGAACAACTCAAACGGGGTTATTTACCTGTAGATACTCCCCATATTGCCAGAGTAGATTTATTCAAAACTTCCGGACATTGGCAAAAGTATAAAGAGGATATGTTCCCGATGATGGCTGAGGATGAGGAATCAGAAGCTCAGGAACAGGGTTTTGTTTTAAAACCAATGAACTGTCCATTCCATATCCAAATTTATAAACAGGACTTACGTTCTTATCGGGAGTTACCAATACGACTTGCCGAGTTTGGCACTGTTTACCGCCATGAAAAGTCTGGGGAATTAGGTGGTTTAACCCGAGTCCGAGGTTTCACTCAAGATGATTCTCATTTGTTTGTGACACCCGAACAACTTGAAGCCGAGTTTCTTAGTGTGGTAGACTTAACTCTATTTGTGTTTAAAAATCTACAACTAAATAATTTTAAGGCTAGATTAAGTTTCCGTGACCCTGACTCAGATAAGTACATTGGTTCTGATGAGGCTTGGGAAAAAGCTGAAGGTGCAATCCGTGGAGCTGTGGAAAAAATGGGTATGGATCATTTTGAGGGTATTGGTGAAGCGGCATTCTATGGTCCAAAGTTAGATTTTATTTTCCAGGATGCTTTGGAGCGAGAATGGCAGTTAGGCACTGTACAGGTAGATTACAATTTGCCCGAAAGGTTTGATTTGGAATATGTGGCAGAAGATGGGACTAGAAAACGCCCAGTTATGATCCATCGCGCACCTTTTGGTTCCTTGGAAAGGTTAATTGGAATTTTAATTGAGGAATATGCTGGAGATTTTCCTTTGTGGTTAGCTCCTACCCAAACTAAACTTTTGCCTGTTAATTCTGAATTTTTGCCCTTTGCTCAAGAGGTTACTGCTCAGATGCGTAAAGTAGGTATTCGTGCTGAGGTGGATATTAGTAATGAACGTTTGGGTAAGTTGATTAGAAATGCTGAGAAGGCCAAAATTCCTGTAATGGCTGTAGTTGGAGCTAAGGAAGTCGAGTCAAATAGTTTGAGTATTAGGACTCGTGCTGCTGGGGAATTAGGTTCTATAACTGTGCCAGAGGTAATTGAGAAGATGACTGGGGCGATCGCTAACTATGAAAATTTCTAGACTTTGATCTCAACCTTGGTTGAAGACTCATGCTCTCCTGGCAAGGTAGCGTCACATGGGAAAACCGAACATTGATTGGTTTTTCCAAAGCCTGTGATATAGCACTTAAATTAAGGTTGCTGGGCTAGGAGAGTGTCGGATTGGTGACGTACTGTGGAGCAGCCGTAAGACCAAAAAGAGGTTCGGCCTCGGAGACAGGTGCTATGTTTCGCTTCGCGACATGTTTGCGGAGCATTCCGATAGGAAAGCGCAGCTCCTCTGTCAAGAGGCAGCAGAAAGTCCCTATCAGTGATGGAGTGGGAATTTTACGTTGTCGCGTAAGCGCAACATCGGGAGGATTTCAAGTATTGTTGAACCTTACATGACACAACTATCATCAATTCCAATTAGGTTACTACATAAAAAAACTGGAAGTAATTAAAAATCAAAAATATACTTCGACTAATCTCCACATAAGTATTTACACCTGCTTTCTGATAAATTGAGAGGGGGTTTATTTATTTGACTTGTTATTTGATAAGCTCTTGATAGTATTTAAAAGTTTTGAATTGAATAATTCCTGAAAGGCCATAAATCAATAATGATTAGTCCCAAATTATACCATTAAATTATGCCAAATTGCATTTGATAGGTCTATCTATAGAAAGTAAAACTTTTCTTTGAAGACGATTAAGAAGTCTATATCAAGTTATACTTTGCAGGGATCATAAACATAGATGATTGACCAATATGTTATTAGCTATAAGTAATTATACTGGTAGCTGATAGCTCAAAGTGATAGTATTCTCTTTCAAAAGTTAAATCAGATTGTTATATTATTGATAGGTATATTACCTTCCTTATATTTAGAGCCAAGGTCGGCGATAATCTGACATATTTTGTTTGCGAAAGGCGCTAGAACATGAAAGCATCTAATTTAAAGGAACTATATGAGACCAAAAGGTTTCAAAATAATAAAATTAGAGATAAAAATGATTAATATCTTAAAGGTTCTTCTAAGAGGGGATGTGTTTTTCGCTTTTTTCTGCTGGGAAAGCGCAAAAATGCAAAGCACCAGATGTCGCTGTCCAATGGCTCACGTACAGCTAGGAACAGTGACTTAATAATATGAACTTTATGAATACTGCTAAGAAAAAAGTAGAATCTCTATTAAGTAAATTGCCAGATAATTGCTCCCTTGAAGATGTTCAATATCATTTATATGTAATTGAAAAAGTTCTTCATGGTTTAGAAGTAGCTGATAAAGAAAGAAAAATTACACAAGAAGAAGCTGAAGGGCTTTTGAGTAAATGGGTTATAAAGTAGTTTGGTCTTCTAAAGCTATAGATGATGTGGACGCGATTGCTTCCTACATAGCACGTGACTCTGTTTCTTATACTGCAGCAGTAGTCCATAGGATAATTAATGTCACCAAAAATTTGATTCATAATCCTTTACAAGGAGAAGTAGTCAAAGAGTTTGGGGATGAAAGTTACCGACAAGATTATGCTTACAGTTATCGAGTCCTTTATCAAGTTAAAGGTAATATAGTAATTGTTGCTGCGGTTATTCATGGAAAAAGGTTATTAGATTTATAGCTGATAGCGGTCGTGCCCAATCAAATATTAGTTCAGAACCGAGTTTCATTAGAAGCTCGGTTTCCTATCTTGGAGGTACAAAATTCTGGGGCAGTAGGGAGTGAGGGAGTGGGGGAGTAGCACGATTTTTTGTATTTTATATAACTACAGCAGTTTTCTAGTCTTGGAGGTACAAAATTCTGGGGCAATAGGGAGTAGAGGTTCAATGACCCTGAATGATCGACTTTTATCAATTATGTAAACACTCTACAAAATCTAACGAATTGAAAACTCCTTAATTTAGTACTTTAATCAATCTATACTTCTCTTGATTTATCCTTACCGATAAAGGGTATAATATCCGACAGTCTACACGCTGTTGACAATTGCTTGGGGTTATAAGACAGGTAGTAGGTAGGTCGTTGACTACCCCCATGGAATTTTTCCAACAAGGTCAGTCCTAAATCCCTTCTTCCTGATTCCTTCTTCCTTCTTGAAGAGTCTTTAACTGTTACCAATCTTCCCATTTGACTCTACTTTCTGTATCCCAATCATTAATAGTATTATCCTGCTTTATCATCCCCGGAGGTCGATAATTTATTTCATCTTCCTCATCAGATTCTTTTTCCATTTCAACTTCTTCATTCTGGGAATAAATATTAGTCAAAGGTTCTACAACTTTAGCCAACGCATCTTGAATAAACAACTTAACAAATTCATCTTTTCTTGTTAATTGAAATTGTGTTTGTACTACCTCTGTAATGCCACCATCTCCCCAATCTTGATTATGACTAAAATATTCAATAAAACTCTTCCCAGCAATTCTAGTTAAATAAGCTGCACTTACTCCTTGAATTGCCTTCCCAATTAAAAAAGTTGCTATAGTTAATTGTAAAGCTGTAGAAATTAATTTAATCGCCCCTTCAACAATACCTAAACTAGCAAGTGTTTTAGCCAAAGACATTGCTAACTCTTGCCCTCTTTCAAAATTCAATTCACAACCATAAACTTTGCCAATTTCTATTACCATTTGAGCATTAACTGCTGCTGTGGCCAAAACATCTACTACAGGCAAAGGCGTAACAGCAATAACTCCTGCTCCTATCCACTGAAACCTTTCTACAACCTTCTCTGCTTGTCGTCGTCTTTGAGCATCAATTAAACATCTTGCTTCTTCCCCTAACCGTTGAGATTTGAGCAAAATATTATCAGCAATTAAATCTTCTCCCTCAGCCCGCAAAATAGCAGCCATACGTCCGATTAAAGCCATAATATCAGGTTCTGGCTGATATATTTCTCCCGTCTCAAGCTTAACAGAATGAGGATGAGCACCGATCGCCACAATATCCATTTTGCTAAACCCTACTAACCTTTCCCTGAGCTTAACAATAATTGCTTCTCGGTCCTCTTCAGTGTAGAGGTCTATTTTATTAAAGACCACAAGCGATCGCTTACCAATGTCCGCCAAAGCGTTAAAAGCAGCATATTCGGACTTCTGTAAATCATTATCAACCACAAATAATAGTAAATTAGCCTCTGTCGCCAAAACCCTTGCCAGTTGACCCCTTTCCGTACCTGCTACTCCCGCTTCTAAAATTCCTGGAGTATCAGTAATCAAAATTTCTTTTTCCAATCCTGGCATTTTTAAATGATAGGTTTCTCCTACTTTGGTTGACCCCATAGGTGCTTCTACCCTACCCACCATCTGACCCATTAGAGCATTAACAACAGAAGTCTTACCAGCAGAACCTGTACCAAAAACAACTACTTTTACATCACCTCGTGCTAGACTAGCTTCTATTTCTTGTGAACGTTCTAATAACGCTTGTCGAGCCACCTCATCTTGAATCAGTATAGCCTGTTGTCTCACAGCCTTGAGAGATTCAGAAGCTACCTCAGATTTCACAACCGGAATCTTAACTTTAGCTTTTGAACCTCGTCGCCGTTGATTTTTTTGAATGGTATATAGTCTCAAATAATATATGAAAGCAAAAATGACTATTCCAATGAGGAAAATTAATAGTAATAGTAATAGGTTGGCCACAAATCGGGGGGCGGACCATGAAACTTGACTATATAGCCATGATAAAGAACCAATCAGCCAAATTATGAGCAATAAAATTAGGCTTAGACCTAGAATCAATATTAACAGGCGGGAAGTTGGCATTTCTACTTACTTGAAATCAGAGGTTTGAGGTCAAATCAGTTATGAGTTATGAGTTATCATTTTCTTTGTGGGTTTAATACCCCACCGTCTACACGGTGTTCAAAATTA
>NZ_RCBY01000659.1 GCF_003838195.1 Okeania hirsuta | reverse complement strand
GAATCCCCATGTAATTTTCCTCCTGTCTCCTGTCTCCTGTCTCCTGTCTCCTTCTTCAATTCCCCCTACTCCCTACTCCCTACTCCCTCTTTACTCCCTCTTTTCTGGAGATATCTAATTATCCAGACATGATATAACTTCTGACTGTCTTGAGTGTGTCTTATAGCAATGAGCGCTGGTATATTTACAAATTGCAGGATGGGCAAAATAGCTAAAAGTCTTATATTATCGGCAATTTATTCCCCCTTCCGGAACTGTTGCCAGATGAGCTGTTGCCTGCGCACAACGCTATAAATTCTGGAGGCGATGTGTGCGGAAACATTTCCGCACCAGAAAAGCGCCGCAGGAGACCTCAGAATTACACACTCACTTCTAACTTCTGACTTCTGACTTCCCTACGCTCCACCCCGTAACTTATCTAATACACTCTTGTCCTGTAACGTTGAAGTATCCCCAGCAATTTCCTGACCTGCCGCCAGAGACCGTAACAACCTTCGCATAATCTTACCAGAACGAGTTTTAGGCAAATCCTCAGTAAAGCGAATCTCACCAGGACGAGCGATCGCTCCAATCTCCTGGACAACGTGCTGCTTCAATTCCTTCTCCAAAGTCTCACTTGCTTCGCGATCGCCTTCTAAAGTCACAAAAGCCACAATATCCTCACCCTTAACCTCATCAGGTTTACCAACAACTGCAGCTTCCGCCACAGCAGAGTGAGACTTTGGAGAAGGAATTGAAGCAGCACGTTGTCCAGGAGATTGGAGCGA
>NZ_RCBY01000658.1 GCF_003838195.1 Okeania hirsuta | reverse complement strand
CCTATTATTTTTGATTAAACTAGAATTTACGCAAAATCAGAGCGTTATACGCACTTCTGTGATATAATGTGCGTTGCAAAACAGCCTGTAAGTATGTCTATCCGTAAGTCATGATGATATCATTTCTCTCATTACCCCTCAGAACTAATCAACTCCCGATACACTCCCTCTTCCTGCAACATTTCCTCATGAGTACCGCGCTGCACCACCTCGCCATTTTCCAAGACAATAATCTCATCGCAATCACGAATGGTACTCAACCGATGCGCCACAATAATACAACTACACCCCCGACTCTGCAAATTATCAACAATCATTTTCTCTGTTTCCGCATCCAAAGCACTCGTTGCCTCATCCATTACTAATATTGTGGGATTATTTACCAAAGCACGAGCAATTTCTAACCTCTGTCTTTGACCCCCACTTAAGTTTGCTCCTCCCTCCAATAACTCACCATCGTATCCACCAGGAAATGCCATCACTGCTTCATGGATAACGGCATCTTGACAAGCTTTCATCAGTTGAGTCGTTGATATTGTCGGGTTCCACAAAGTTAAATTATCGCGCACCGTGCCACCAAATAAAAATATTTCTTGTTCCACCATCGACGATCGCCAAATTAATCTGTGGTTTGTATCAACCGTGGGAGGGAGAAATTTTGTTTGATGGTGTTCCCAGAGAGAATATTTCGCCCACAGTATTAACTCATTCTCTGTCGATGGTGGAACAAGAAATATTTTTATTTGGTGGCACGGTGCGCGATAATTTA
>NZ_RCBY01000657.1 GCF_003838195.1 Okeania hirsuta | reverse complement strand
AAGGGGAAGGAAAAGTTAGGGATGAAACGGGAAGGGTTGAGGCGTAAAATTCTACCCATGGCCGATGGCTGGCAGGATAATTATCTATATGCCATGATAGAAGAAGATTATTTCCGCTAAACCCGGGCTTATCTCGCCTACAACTTCACCATCTTGTTCTGGAAATTTCTAATGCTCGGTCCCAATCCTGTTGAGGAGGATGCTCGATGAAATATTCGCAGCGAACTCGATACTGGTCTACTACTTTGTCCATAGGGTTGAATCGCAGGATCTGGCGGAAAATCTGCAGGGCATCCTTGAAGCGACCTTGGCTGTACCAATCTATAGCTTGGTAAAAGTTGAGTAAGGAAGCCTGCTTCCGATCGGCGAGATCGGGATCCTCTTGACTAATTAATTCGTAAATGGTGATGGCCTTTTCTTTACCAGGTACTCGTACCAGGTCAATTTTCCGTAGGGGGATTTCATGCGGATCGGATAAGGCATGATAGGTATATTCACTTAATAGAATGGGCGTCCCAAAATACTTTGTGAGTGCCTCTAGTCTTGAAGATAGATTGACCGTGTCTCCGATCACCGTGGTGTCCAGTCTGTTTTCTGATCCTACCGTACCCAACATCAGTTCTCCGGTATTAATACCAATGCCAAAATCAATGGCAGGCTGCCCTAGGTTTATCCTTTCTTTATTGAATACCTGTAGCTCCTGGCGGAGAGCCAAAGCCGTTTGCACTGCTGCAACGGCCGAGCGCTCATTTTCACGATCCCTAAACAAAGC
>NZ_RCBY01000656.1 GCF_003838195.1 Okeania hirsuta | reverse complement strand
TAGGCGTAATTTTCCTTCTGGCTTTTTCACTGTACCTGGGTATAAAAATACGCCTATTATATGAATCAGCACCTATGGCTTATTTAATTGAACAAGCCATAGGTGCTGATTCATATAATAGGCGTAATTTTCCTTCTGGCTTTTTCACTGTACCTGGGTATAAAAATACGCCTCCCTGGTATAAAATTCTATGAAAGTCTCCAACTAATGCACCACCATAACGGGCAGTATAACCTTCATGGCGATGAACATAGCGGATATAATCCCGCATAGAATCATCCCACTGCCAAAAGTTACCTTCGTTGACACTGTAGATTGGGCCATGTTCGGGGATTTTGATATTCTCATTGGCCAGAATAAACTCTCCCAAACTAGGGTCAAGAGTAAATGCGTGAACCCCAGTGCCAATTGAATATACTAGCATTGTGCTAGGGCCATATAGAATATAACCAGCAGCAATTTGTTTACGTCCACTTTGGAGTAAATCTTGAGCTAAACCATCTTCATCATTACCTTCTTGTTGGCGAACCGAGAATATAGACCCCACATTTAGATTTGTATCTAGATTAGAGGAGCCATCTAGAGGGTCATAAAGTAATGTATAGCGACCTATTGGACAGTTTTCTGGAATATAATAGGGTTTTTCCATTTCCTCGGATGCCAAGCGACATACAAGGCCACTTTGCTTAAATACCGAGATAAATACATCATTGGCATAGATATCCATCTTTTTGACGGATTCTCCCTGGACATTAACTGTGCCAGTAAACCCT
>NZ_RCBY01000655.1 GCF_003838195.1 Okeania hirsuta | reverse complement strand
TAGAAAATTATCGTTGTCAAGTCGAGCAGATTCTATCTCTAATGCAGCACCTAGATTAAGTCTGGGTTTAGTAATTCCGTTGCGGTGGTCTGTAATGGGGTCGCCAGAATTAAGCATCCGTTGCAGAATTTGGTCTGGACTTTCATTGGGGAAGGCTTCACTTAAGACCGCAACTGCTCCAGCAACGTGGGGTGCTGCCATTGAAGTTCCAGGAACGTTGAATCCTCCTGCATTTATAAATGCTCCAGGTGCTAGTATGTCTAGAAACTGGGCACTGTTGGAAAACACTGCCACTCGATCTGGTACAACGTCTAAGTCGATAGAAAATTATCGTTGTCAAGTCGAGCAGATTCTATCTCTAATGCAGCACCTAGATTAAGTCTGGGTTTAGTAATTCCGTTGCGGTGGTCTGTAATGGGGTCGCCAGAATTAAGCATCCGTTGCAGAATTTGGTCTGGACTTTCATTGGGGAAGGCTTCACTTAAGACCGCAACTGCTCCAGCAACGTGGGGTGCTGCCATTGAAGTTCCAGGAACGTTGAATCCTCCTGCATTTATAAATGCTCCAGGTGCTAGTATGTCTAGAAACTGGGCACTGTTGGAAAACACTGCCACTCGATCTGGTACAACGTCCTGCTCCAGCAACGTGGGGTGCTGCCATTGAAGTTCCAGGAACGTTGAATCCTCCTGCATTTATAAATGCTCCAGGTGCTAGTATGTCTAGAAACTGGGCACTGTTGGAAAACACTGCCACTCGATCTGGTACAACGTCTAAGTCGATA
>NZ_RCBY01000654.1 GCF_003838195.1 Okeania hirsuta | reverse complement strand
ACAGATCCTAATGGCATAGCAGTAGCAGTTAGCCCAACCGTTGCTGTGACCGAGAGTGGAACGTATACTTTGGAAGTTGAAGATGGGATTACTGGATGTGTCACCACGGATGAAGTGCAAGTGAATCTTCAATCTGCACCTCCGATAGCTGAAGCTGGCCCTGATCAGGAATTAACCTGTCAGAATAATCTACTAGTCCTGGATGGCAGTGGTTCTGCTACCGGCAATACTATCGTTTACCAATGGACAGTAATCAAAACAGCAGTTGTCTACAGGGAGAAAATACTAGTAGTGCCGGTGGTAAGTTGTGCCGGGACTTATTATCTGGAGTCAGAGACACGGGTAGCGGATGTTTCAGCCAAGATAGTGTAGTAGTGCAAATTAGTGATGAGCTACTGCTGTCATTGCTGTACCCGATACCAACTTTACTGTGCAGATACTTCCATTGTTTTAATGGCAACCTTGCCCAATATGGGTAGTTTTGGGTTTGAATGGTGTGAAGTAGACGGAAGTGGTCAGGCCGTAGACGGAGTTGTAGGGCTAATTTGGATTATGAAGTTCTAGAGGCTGGGCAATATAGGTTCCGAGTGGAGGATTTCAAAGCGGCTGTATTAATGAATTTACTGTAAATGTTGGTAAAGATACCATTGCACCAAGCGTGGATGCAGGTACTGATGTGACATTGGTTTGTACCTCACCTAGCCTGCAATTGCAGGGAGCTGCGGATACTGTCAATACGATCTGGTCCTGGAGCTCCTTAAATGATAGTCAAATAGATAACCCCA
>NZ_RCBY01000653.1 GCF_003838195.1 Okeania hirsuta | reverse complement strand
CGTGGGATTTGGCATGGCACATGTTATTTCTTCTCCCATTGGCAGCTTGACAATGATTGCCAGGCAAGTTGCCGATGGTAATTTAAACGCTCGTGCAGACATCGGATATGGCAATGAAATTGGCGAATTGGCTCGTACTTTTAATACCATGACCCACCAACTTAAGGAGTCTATCGAGTTACTGGAACAACGAGTACAAGAGCGAACAGCTGAACTAGAAGAGCGAACTGTCGAGCTTAGATGTGCCAAAGAAAAAGCAGAAGTGGCTAACCAAGCTAAGAGCGAATTCCTTGCCAATATGAGTCACGAGTTACGCACCCCCCTCAATGGCATTCTCGGTTATGCCCAGGTATTGAAGCGATCGCCCGCTTTACCCGAAAAAGAAAAAGAGCAAGTCGAAATTATGCACAAATGTGGCAACCATTTGCTGGGCATGATTAATGACATCTTAGATTTAGCCAAGATTGAAGCGGGCAAGCTCGACTTGATTCCAAAATCAGTTCATCATCGGTTACGTGTTCCTCCACCTCAACATGGGGAGTCTGACCCACTCGAACAAGAAAATTGGAAAAAAAACTGGATTTAAAAGTTAAATTTCTTCAAGCTCCATACCCAGAGGCTGAAATTGAAGTTTGGGGAATGGACGAGCATCGTCTTGGGCTTCATCCGGTATTGCGTCGAGTTTGGGTTTCACAAGGAGAGCAGCCAATTGGCGACCTGAGACAAAAATATAAGTGGATGTGGTTGTATGGGTTTGTACACCCGATTGGCAGGAGAGACTAAAAGAGT
>NZ_RCBY01000652.1 GCF_003838195.1 Okeania hirsuta | reverse complement strand
ATTTACCATTGGTGGGAACGAATACTGAATTAGTGGTCAATACACAAGAGACTGGTTGATATTTTCTAAACTTCCGGTAAATACTATTTCCGCATCTGCTTGACCATCACCAGTTGTAAAGGTGAGACCAGAGGTAGAATTAAGGGTGAGGTTACCGTCATTAGTAGTTTCTAGGGTAACTTCTAATTCTCCGTCTCCAGCATCGGGGTCTGTTACCTCAATACCAACAATATCTAATTGTTCCCCTTCATTAACCAGTTGTTGGTCGTCAGGAATTGTAATTTCTGGTGGGTCGTTGACATTGAGCAGGGCGATCGTAAATGACTTAGTTAAGTTTTCTCCAGCATTGTCAAATGTTCTGACTTGGATGTCATAGGTCTCTTGTTCCTCAAAATCAAGATTTGTTCCCTCTGCTACAACTAGCTGGTCTTCGTTGAGAGCAAAGCGTCCATCAGCATCATCAACTAATCTATATTCATGGACATCACTTTCATCTGGGTCTTCTGTGGTAAATGTACCAATAACTGTACCTGCTTCACTATTTTCTTCCACACTATCGTTATCTAACAGAATGTCAGTGGGAGGATCGTTGAGAGAAGGTGGCGTTACTTCACCTGGATCTGGAGGGGTTGGTGATGGTGTTGAGTCTGGCGAGTCTGTTGGGGTTGGTGATGGTGTTGAGTCTGGAGAATCTGTTGGGGTTGGGGTTGGTGATGGGTCTGGCGAGTCTGTTGGTGTTGGTGATGGGTCTGGCGAGTCCGTTGGGGTTGGTGATGGGTCTGGCGAGTCCG
>NZ_RCBY01000651.1 GCF_003838195.1 Okeania hirsuta | reverse complement strand
CTCGGAAGCGATACGGCGCTCCGCCACCCTCCGCGAACGCTCTTTTGCCAAAAACCTAGAGTTCGAGCTTTAGGAGGAGGGAGAAAAGCGCGGTTGTTAGAGGCCAAAGACAAGCTATTTTTTATCTTGTTCTACTTCAAGTGTTACCCTACCTTTGATGTGGCAGGAATATTGTTTGACTTACACCGCAGCCGAGCACACTATTGGATGTTAAGACTACAACCGTTGCCCTGAGAGTGCTTTAGGGAAAAAAATGGCCTTACCAGAACGTAAGTTACAAAGCATTGAAGAATTCATTGGCAGGTTTCCATCTGCCAAAGAAGTGATGATTGATGGTACGGAACGGCCAATCCAGCGTCCAAAAGACCAGCAAAAGCAGAAAAATCATGACTCAGGTAAAAAAAAGTGCCATAGGAGTCAACATCTGATCATGACAGACTCAGATAAAAGGGTCCTCGTCCTATCAAAAGCAAGAGAGGGCAAGGTTCATGGGCCTTCGGCAGTTGGACGCGCGAAAAATTGGTAGATTTTGTGCTTTTTGGAAGTGAAAATTCATGTAGATTTGGGTTTCCAGGGATTACAGAAGGAATTCGTCAACATCAAAATTCCCACGAAAAAACCTAAAGGAAAGGAATTAACTGAGGAACAAAAACTTTTCAATAGAGAGAAAAGTAGCGTTAGCGTCAAATGTGAACATACAATATCTGGCGTGAAGAGATATAATGCAGGGAGAGGATTGTATCGAAATCACATTAAAGATGCGCGACGATCGCTTCATGTTCACTGCGGCTGGACTCTGGAATTT
>NZ_RCBY01000650.1 GCF_003838195.1 Okeania hirsuta | reverse complement strand
TTCCCCTATACATGATTGCGAGGGTACAGGTAAAGAATTTGGTGGCCATACCCACAATAGCTGTCATCCACATCCAAAATAAGGCTCCCGGCCCTCCAGTTGCAATGGCTACTGCTACCCCGCTGATATTCCCCATGCCTATGGTTGACGCCAAAGCAGTAGACAAAGCCTCGTAGTGATCGATATCACCGGGATCATCCGGATCGTCGTATTTCCCCCGAAGAACCCCTATGGCATGTCCCAGGTAGCGATAGGGAATCAGGTTGGAATACAACAAAAAGAAAATACCCCCTCCAATAAGGAGGAGTAGGAGAGGCATGCCCAGGCAAATTAGAAGCCTGCGTAGCGGGTCGAGTTGGTTCATAGTAGTTTTAAGTGTTGGTTTTGAGGAGTGTTGGTGTATTGGCGTTTTCCGTAGCATTATTCCAACACGCACGCCAACACCAACACGTTTATGCTTATTCTCCCAATACAATGCTTTCCCTGCATGAAGTATTTGCTTTCTTCTCTCCAGCTGGGAGTTTTGGCAGAATAGCCAGTATGCTGGCAATTTCGGCGAATGTTTTAACAAACTTCGATATATAAACAAAATCAATGCTTTCTGCTCATCTGCTACCTGGTGATAGTATTTCATCAATTTGCATCAAAGCCTTGGTACCCGGAATCACATTGATGGCGGGAATCCCTTTGCTTGCGAAAGAAACATTGTCAGATCGGTCGTAGAGGTTTTGCTCTGGAACGGGATCACCTGCCGCCTTTAGTCCATTCTTCTCAGCGGCCTCTTTGATAACAGGCTCCACATCCACAT
>NZ_RCBY01000065.1 GCF_003838195.1 Okeania hirsuta | reverse complement strand
CTTCTTCCTTCTTCCTTCTTCCTTACCTTTGCTATACAAGACCGATGCTACCGGACATGATATAACTCAGTCATTTCAGTTATCAGTTGTCATGGATAACTTCTCAATTCTAATTTCTGACTTGCACGTAGCACTATACATCCAAAATCTTATTTCTCAGATACTTTCCGAGTAAAAATTTTAGTCTTAACGTACAAAATTGTTTTGTTACTACAAATCTCCCACTGCTGACTACCTCAAACTTATATCAAAATCTACTTGCGCTTAGAGTATTATAAGAAACCGGGTTTATGGGAAGTAGATGTTAGTATGGTGGGGCATTTAATAAACCCGGTTTCTATACTTTTTTATACCGATACTACCAAATTTGACATTATATTATGTCCGGATAATTAGTGATAAAAAAACTTTTTCCTTTTTATACTTTCTTTTTCCCCTCTTCTCTCCTGACTCTTGACTCCTACCTTGTTATTTATAACTATTCAACCGGACATGATATTACACCTTCAAAATTTCATCATCAACTGAAAAATCTACCTCTACTTTGTCACGACCGGAGGCGATAAAATCATTTTCAAATGAATCTTTTAACCCAGAAACTAAATCAAACTTTGGCTGCCAATTTAATTCCCGCATCACCTTATTTACACTGGCAAAAAAATGTTGAACTCGTAATGGAAAAGCTTTCTTTTTTCCAAAGTCAAATTGCTTCGGGTCGTAATGTACTAACTTAATAGAATCAGGAGATTTTCCAGCAGCTTCAGCACAAGCGCGAGCTAAACCATCAAAAGTGACATAACGCTCTCCAGAAACATTATAAATTTGACCAATTGCTTGATTATTTCCTAATACATTTGCCATTGCCATTGCCAAATCTTTGACATGACCTAATTGAGTAATGTGGAGTCCATTTCCCGGAATAGGAATCGGGCGATCGCGTACAATTCTGTCAAAAAACCATGCTTCTAGATCGTTATAGTTTTGTGGTCCATAAATATAAGTAGGACGAATTGAAGTCCAGGGTAAACCTTGATTTGTTAATTCTGTTTCTGTTTCATATTTTCCTAAATGACGGCTTTTTGGATCTACAGCATCTCCCTCAATATGAGGCATTTGGTCAGACTTTAAATAAACCCCCGCAGAACTCATATAAATGAAATGTTGTACCTGGTCTTTGAAGATTTCAGCTAAAGGTTTTGTATCAGTTAATTTTCGTCCGTTATTGTCAAAAATAGCATCAAATTTTTCTGGCGCTAATTTTTCTTTGAGTTGAGTAGCATCCGTGCGATCGCCATGAATTTCTTTAACTTCTGGAACTGGACTTGGTTTATTACCACGGTTAAATAGTACCACTTCATGTCCTTGTTCAACTAGAATTTTAGTTAAATAGACTCCAATAAATCGAGTCCCACCCATAATCAGTATTCGCATTTTTCCTCTTTTTTACCAACAACTAATAATTTCATCATACCCATTTACCAAGCCAAAAGTCAAAAATTAAATTCCATGATTAGTTTTAGGGGCATAAACAACCTTGATATTTAATTTTTTAACTTGATTAAATCTCTCAACACTGTACTTACTTGCTGGAAGCGAATCATACTGAAATTCAAGATAAATATTAAACTTTAAGGAATAGGGAAGATGGAAAATGGAAGAAGCTATAACTAGAGTTATAAATTCATATTTATCTTTTTCTTTATGGGTTTAATACCCCACCGTCACTTGCGGTGTCTACAATTGGTTGGGCATAGTTAACGACCTGCCACTTCCTGTCTACAAACCCACCCCATCTACTTTTTTATTCTTGCTTCTTGCTTCTTGGTTCTTCCTTCTTCAAAATGATTAAAGGCAATTCAATTAAATCATCCATAAATGTATCAAATTAATTTAAAATTTGCTATGGTAAGTATAGTATTTTAATTTTTTTTCGACAATTTAAAAATCATAGTAATACCATAATTAATTTACTTATGCCTACTCAATATTTAGATAGTTCAAATAAGAATAAATATCGAAAAGCTTCTCTACGTAAAGTTTTTGTATTACCTATTGTGCTGCAAATTATGTTTGCTGTAGGTTTGACCGGATGGCTCTCGTTACGCAATGGACAAAAGGCGGTCAATAATGTTGCTAGTCAGTTACTCAATGGAGTGACAACCCGTGTTGATGAACATTTAGAAAGCTATCTAAAAATTCCTCCTTTAATTAATCAAGTTAATAGAGATGCTATTCGTATCAATAATTTAGATGCAGAAAAACTCTGGGATTGGCAACAATATTTATTTAAACAAATGCAACTATTTCCAAATATTAGTAGTATTAGTTTTGGCTCTACCGAAGGAGAAGTAGTATGGTTAATTAGATTAGAGGATCAAAGTTTACAATTAGGAATTAGCGATTATTTAACAGCAGGAAATCTAGAACAATATACTCTTGATCGACAGGGAAATATTATCCAACCACGAATTGAAAGTTTTCCATACGATCCGAGGAATAGACCTTGGTATCAAGCTGTTATCGAAGCGGGAAATCCTACCTGGACTAAAATTTATCCTTGGATAGATGGAGATAATTTTGGCATTTCTAATGGATTACCTTATTATGATGAAAAAGGTATTCGTAAAGGTGTACTTAGTGTAGATTTAACTCTTGATAAAATCAGTCAATTTTTAACTAAGCTAAAGATAGGTAAATCCGGAAAAGTATTTATTGTCGAACGTTCTGGATTAATAGTGGCTACATCCATTTCAGAAGAGCTATTTATGACTCCAGGTAATGAACAAAATTTACAACGACTGCCAGCTTTAGAAAGCAATGTACCTGTAATTCAAGCTTCAGCTCAATACTTACAGAAAACCTTCTTTGGCCTGACTAAAATCAATCAAAGTCAACAGCTAAGTTTTAAGTTTAATAATCAACGTCACTTCCTAGAAATCAAACCTGTAAAATATGGTTTAGGTATTGACTGGATTATTGTAGTAGTAGTTCCAGAAGCAGATTTTATGGAAGAAATTAATATTCAAAGACGCAATACAATTTTATTATGGTTAGCAGCTTTAGGATTAGCAATACTTGGTGGAATTTTAACTTCTAGATGGGTGATTCAACCAATTATCAGCTTAAATAAAGCAGCTAGGGATTTTACTCAAGGAAATTGGCAACAAAAAGTAGATATTAAACACTCTGATGAACTAGGATAATTAGCCCATTCATTTAATACAATGGCTGTACAATTACAAGAATCATTTACTACTCTACAAGCGAAAAATGATGACTTACAAAGATTAGATAAACTTAAAGATGAATTTTTAGCAAATACTTCTCACGAACTTCGTACTCCTCTGAATGGAATGATTGGAATTGCTGAATCAATGTTAGATGGAGCAACAGGAGAATTATCGGAAATACAGCAAAAAAATTTATTAATGATTGCTCAAAGTGGTCATCGACTTACAGATTTAGTCAATGATATTCTTGATTTTGCTAAACTGAAACATCAAAATCTGGAGTTGCAGTTAAAACCTGTAGGAATCAGAGAAATAACAGAAGTAGTTGTTACTCTTTGTCAATCTTTAATAGGTACTAAAACTTTAGAATTAGTTAATTCTATTCCTGTTGATTTACCTCCAGTTTATGCTGATGAAAATCGCCTGCATCAAATTTTATATAACCTGATTGGTAATGGGATTAAATTTACAGATACTGGGAAAGTAGAGATATCGGTAGAGATTATTAATCAACAAGAAAATTCCCAGTTCAATAGTCAGCATCCAATTCTCAAAAACCAACAATTAGCAATTACTATTTCTGATACTGGTATTGGTATTGCAGAAGATAAACTATACAGAATATTTGAATCATTTGAACAAGATGATGGTTCCACAGCTCGTCAATATGGAGGTACTGGTTTAGGTTTAGCAGTTACTAAAAAACTGGTGGAATTGCACGGAGGAAAAATTTGGGTGAAATCTCAAATTGAAATAGGTTCTCAATTTACTTTTACTCTGCCAATATCTACAGAAATTGCTATTAGTAACAATTCCAATATATCAAGATTTACAGATGCTAATAATATAGCTATAACTGAACAAAAAGAAGAAGAGATTCTTATTCAAGAAGAGTCAAAAAATAATACAATCAAACCACTAGAAACCGTCCAAAGATTTCAAATTATGATTGTCGATGATGAACCAGTAAACTTACAGGTACTCGTCAATATTTTATCCCTCCAAAATTATGCCATAGTTCAAGCAATGAATGGTATAGAAGCTTTGAAAATAATTGAACAAGGTTGTCAGCCAGATCTAATTTTATTAGATGTAATGATGCCAAAAATGACTGGCTATGAAGTTACACAAAAATTGCGACAAAATTTCTTACCTAGTGAGTTACCAATTCTGATGTTGACTGCTAAAAATCAAGTTTACGATTTAGTAGAAGGATTGAATGTAGGTGCTAATGATTATCTGACTAAACCTATTTCTAAAAATGAACTAATTGCCAGACTTAAAACTCATTTTAGACTATCTCAAATCAACAGTTCTTATAGTCGTTTTGTGCCTGACGAGTTTATGAAATTCCTCAAAAAAGACTCTATAATTGATGTAGAATTAGGCAATCATGTAAGTAAAGAAATGGCAGTAATGTTTTCTGATATTCGGTCTTTTACCGCTCTTTCAGAAACAATGACACCCCAAGAAAACTTTAACTTTGTTAATTCATATTTAGGGCGTGTCAGTCCAAAAGTTAGAGATAATTATGGATTTATAGTAAAATATTTAGGAGATGGAATGATGGCTGTATTTCCTAATGGAGCAGATGATGCTGTCAAGGCAGGTATTGCCAAAATAAAAGAAGTTGTAGAATACAATATTATTAGGAAAAATCAGAGTTATAAACCTATTTCAATTGGCATCGGCATTCACTTTGGACAAATGATGGTAGGTATGGTGGGAGAACAAGCAAGAATCCAAGGTGATGCTTTTTCAGATAATGTAAACTTAGCTGCTCGTTTAGAAGGATTAACAAAATTTTATGGCGTTTCTATCATTATTAGTGAAGCAGTATTTAATAATTTAGTAGATGCAAATCAATATCAAATTAGATTTTTAGATCGAGTCCAGGTGAAAGGGCGGAATCATCCCATTAAAATTTATGAAGTTATGGATGGAGAAACCGAATCTTTGCTAAACTTAAAAAGACAGGTTAAGTCAAATTTTGCTCAAGGAGTTTTACATTATCAACAACAAGAATTTACCATGGCAAAGAAATATTTCCAAAAAGTATTAACAGTAAATCCAAATGATAAAGTCACAGAAATTTATTTACAACGAGTGAATAATTTTTTATCAGAGGGCACACCTACGAACTGGCAAGGAATTACAATCTGGAATCAAAAATAATCAAAAACTTGAGCAAATTATATCTGTATAATTGAAATGTAAGTAGGAAAAAATTAGCGATCGCTACCATGCCAAAGTTACCATTAAACCCTCTGTTTTATCAATCCCCACCAAAACTCCCCCTACGAGTCGTAGTCATTGTCCCATTTGTGCTGCAAATTATAGCAACAGTAGGATTAGTGGGATATCTTTCATTTACCAATGGTAAGCGCGCTATCAACGACCTAGCTAATCAGTTACAAAACGAAATTACAGCTCGTATTCAGCAGAAACTGAATATTTTTTTAGAGACTCCCCATTTGGTTAATCAACTAAATGTAAATGCTATTCGTCTTAATCAACTTAATATTCAAGAAATTAATGATGTGGAGCGTCATTTATGGCAACAAATTCAGTCTTTTGATTCCATTGGTGTCATTGGTATTACATCTACATCAGGAACAATGATCGCAGTCAGTCGCCAAGATAATAATAGATTTAATATCATCATTACAGACGAATCGACAAAAGGAGAACTTCAGGAATATGCTACCAACGCTCAAGGGGTGCGGACTAATCTCACAAAAGTAGTTCCGGAGTACGACCCCCATATACGACCATGGTATCAAGATGGTATCGCTACAGGTAAAGCAGGTTGGGGTGAGATGTTTAGATCGCTCATTGATCAAAGAGTAGAAATTATGGCGACTCAACCAGTAATTGATAATGATGATAATGCGATCGCCTTGGTCACTGCTACTCTCACCTTCTCTGAACTGCATGACTTTCTCAAACGGTTGAAGATTAGTAAATCTGGGGAAGCTTTCATTTTAAATCGTTATGGACAATTAATCGCTAGTTCCGCCACTTCTGAACCTTTTATTCAAGACAATGGGGATTTAAAATTAATAGATGCTTCCAACAGTAACGATCTTTTAGTTAATTCTGCAAGTAAACACCTGAAAGACAGGTTTGAGGATCTCAATCAAATCCAAAGTAATTTATTACTTAACTTTGATATTGATGGTCAACAACAATTTTTACAAGTCGTACCTTTTAACGATCAATATGGTTTAGATTGGTTGATTTTGGTAGTAATTCCCGAAGCAGATTTTACAGAACGTATTCATGGCAATACTCGAATTACTATTGCTCTATGTTTCATCGCATTAATAATAGCAATTATTTTTGGTTTATTCAGTTGTGAATTGATTATTAAACCAGTCAAAAATTTAAAGCAAGCAGCAACTTCTATATCTATTGGAAAATGGGAACAAAGAGTAAAAGAAGTCCCCATTGAAGAACTAGCAATATTAGCTCAAGGATTTAATCAAATGACGGAACAGTTAAAAAAATCATTTGTTGAATTAGAGAACAAAAATACAGCTTTACAAGAGGCAGACCAGTTCAAGGATGAATTTATGAAAAATATTTCCCATGAACTGAGGACTCCACTTAATAGTATTATTTGTTCTATAAAATTAATCCTTGATGGCTTTTGTGATAGCCAAGAAGAAGAAACTGAATTATTACATCAAGCTGATAAATCTGCTATTCATTTACTGAATTTAATTAATGAACTTTTAGATTTGGTGCAAATTAAGGAAGGCAAACTTCCGGTCAATAAAAATTTAGTAAATTTGTATGATTGTTTAAATGAAATAATTGATTCTCAGCAATCTATAATTCAACAAAAAAATCTGCAACTCTATAAATCTAATCTCTCTAAATCCATATTTGTAGAAGCTGACCCCAAAAAGCTAAAGCAAGTATTCTTAAATATTCTTGATAATGCAATTAAATTTACTGAAACTGGTAGTATTACTATTGATGTTCAGATTAAACCAAGTATTAATACTTATGATATAGATCAAGTACCCATTGTTGTAGTAACTATTAAAGATACAGGAATTGGGGTAGAACCAAGCGAACAGTATAAACTATTTCAATCTTTTGCAATGGTAGATGGTTCGACTACTCGTGCATATAGTGGTTGTGGTTTGGGATTATCAATTTCTCGTAGTTTGATGGAATTGATGGGAGGTAATATTACTCTAGAAAGTGCTGGAAAAAATCAAGGTACTGCAGTTTCTATCTCTTTACCCATTACTCTCAAAACTACGGAATAGGGGATAGCGAAAGTGGCGATATAGCGCTACGCGCAAGTTAGAAGTCAAAAGTCAGTAGGGGCGTTAACGATAGTTATGCGCAAGCTTTAGGCCGTTCACCCGTACAAAAGTAATCTCGGACTAAGTTTTAGGGTTTAGTAGTGTCCTAACCTAAATCCGTAGTGCTATAGTAGCTCAATTTTTCTAGGAGAGGAAGATATGGTTTTTTGGCGTTGCATAAATGCGCTTGGGATTTTAATAGTTTTGTAGAATGGGCATCTTGCCTGTTCCTGATATTTTCCCGTTCCTGATATTTTCCCGTTCCTGATATTTTCACTCCTCGGCAGGATACCCACCCCACTTATATTCATACCGCCCCTCAGCAATGCCGATTTTTTTATAGCAGAAGAAAGAAGGAGTAATCTGGCATTGTCTGAGTTTTAAGCTTTTGATCTGTCCGTACCCTTTCCTTCGACTGCTATGTATAGCAATCAGAAATCATATCAAATCCGGTTAAACAGTTATAGATTAGTTAAGTAATATCATGTTCCCCCTCCGGGGGAGCTACGCTAACGGTTGAATACTTATAAATAACTGTTGTGAGGAGTCAGGAGGAAAAGAGGAAATATTGGAGGAAAGTAAAGATAATTTCAGTATTTCTTTGGTACTGTCGGTACTGTCAGTCTTTAAATTTTATTTATAACTGACCCGTCCGCAATTCGTAGCTCCCCCGGAGGTGGCACATGATATAATATCATGTCCGTTGGTATCGTTTGTGTAAAAGTTAGCGTGGATATCTACAGGAAATTTAAGTTTTTTTCTTGCTCAATTGCCTTCCTGCTTGTTGCCTGTTGCCTGTTGCCTGTTGCCTGTTGCCTGTTGCCTACCTTTGCTATACAATACCGATGCTACCGGACATGATATAAGGAGGAGTCAGGAGTCAGAAAGACCGAGTCAGGAGGAGAGAGAATCACAAAGATGAGCGTAGTTATGACGGTTGAAGAATTTTTTTATGTCCAATTAAACGGATTTGATATCAGATGTGAGAATTTTATTGCTTCTGTGTTTCCCATTCCCTGTTCCCTGTTCCCTGTTCCCTGTTCCCTAAAAATCTACAATATCTCACAACTCAAATAAGATTGCTATAACTAATTACCAACTTGATATAATCTTATTCTAATTAGGCAAAACTAAAATCTAGAGTTAAAATATGCTATCCAATTCCGATCGTTTACCAGAACAAGATTCAGGAGTACCTAATACCTCCGAATTATCTCCTTTAATCAAAAATTTATCAATCGCTACCTTGGTGGGAATAATAGCTTTTGTTGGAGTAAGTTCTTTGATTATTGCTGCTAGTCAAAACAATGTTAATGACATTGAAACAACAGAAGGAAAATAGACTGTTGCACACTCAAAAAGTTAAAAACAAAAAATAACATTCTCTCAGTTTCCGAATCCGAACTCAAGTCCCTAATACCAATTAGATTAAAGAATGTTACAAAACTGTAATTATCAGGCATAGGGAATAGAGAGTAGAATATTGATTCAAATAGTATAACTAAATATAAAAATGAAGAATTTCCTTAAAACTCTCAAGAATATTTTTCTTCCTGAAAAAGATGATATTTTTCTAGGATTAGTTGAAAGTATAGAGGTCATAGTATCTAAAATTCTATCTTTAGCATTGATAGCTGTAATTATTTTTGCTGTCTTTGACGTAATAGTTGTTATCTCTAAACAACTTTTTTTTACATCTTATCCTTTGTTTAAAGATACATTATTTGAAATATTTGGACTATTTTTAAATATTTTAATTGCCCTAGAAATTTTAGAAAATGTTACAGCTTATCTCCGCAAGCACGTCTTTCAAGTAGAGTTAGTAATTGCTACTTCTTTAATTGCTGTAGCTAGGAAAATTATTATCTTTGATCTTGATAAAAAAACAGGAGAAGATTTAATCGGATTAGGATTTGCTATTATTGCTCTATCCATTAGTTTCTGGATTATTCGATCGCAAAAAAATAGACCATCTAATCATTAATATTATCGTCGCTAACCTGCCCTGGCGTTTTTAATTTTAAGTATTAGGAAGTAGATTTTTCCATAGCACTATTGTGGAACAACTCTTGTTGAAAACCCTACACCTCATCTGCGGTGAAGACAAGTTTATTGAGGTATCATATTACAGCAATTTCCAACTTAATGAGGCACAAAACCTATTCTGGACAGCAGGGAAGAGGAAAGAGTAAAGAGAGATTAATGTTTAACTGGAATGATATAATTTCCTTTACTACCAGCATCGTTAGTAGGGGGAAACGGTCGGAAAACCATTCTTTAATACTTAATAATGCCGATGATACCGGATTTTATATCAACTCCAATTTAAGATTGAACCTACAACCTACAACCTACAAACTTCTTCAATTATCTTGGTGCTTAAACATAGAAGTAGCGCCGAATGCCGCGAAAGCTAATAAACCTAATATTGAAGTAGGTTCGGGAACAGGAGTTAACATTATATTATCAAAATTTACATCACCAGAACTAGCAATATAAATTTGAGTAATATTTTCAAAACCATCTATTGATAGAGTTTCAAAAGGCAAGGATATATCGTTACCAATGGAATATTCTGTAAATTGACCGGCAACTTGCATTGTTGGGTCAAATGTTGTGGAAATTAAGATTTTAGTATCATCTGTTGTATAACCAGTAATTGCATTTTCATTCTTCCGCAATTGATAATCTAAACTTTTTAAAGAGAAGATGCCACCATTTTTTAAAGTGATAAATGAACCTAAAAGTCCGAATTCATTAGTAAAATGTTGAGCTTCATAATTCTGGCGAGCATGAAAATGTGAAGTATCACTAAAATAAGCTGATGGACTGCCTATTTCCTGTGCTGAAAATGCTGCTACATTAAATCCATTTTCCATGAAACATTTACCCGCACTCAATGGAGAAGTACAAGTGTTGGGATTGGAATTATCATATATTTCAGAATCATAAGTAATTGTTGCTGCCTTAGCTTGCTCATTACCAACAAATAGTATAGCTAAAGTCGCACAACAACCAATTCCTATAGCTTTCAAGTTTTTGAATATCATATTATTAATGCCTAAATTTCAGTAAATTAACGAGGAGATAATAGCACTACATTTCAGACATTACAACTACTTTTATATAATATTTATCTATGACAAAATGTCATATTTTTTTTAGTTAATTGAAGATGATAACTTATTTTTTAATTACTATCAATTTAACTTAGGAGCCATGTAAGAATAAGTTGTACAAATTTTATCTGGGATAAATTGTGAAATACAGCTTCCATCAAAAAAACTGTAATGGTTATTTTTACACGAGTCCTTACTGTTTAATAAGTGATTATTTGAATTATAAAAGTGAGAAAATTTTCTATTTAAGGCCAAAAATATAGATTAAGACTGGAGTTTAGACTAAATTTTGGAATCTTCAAATAATCTACCCAGAAGCAATGAAGACTTGGAACTCACTACCCTTGGGTAATATCAGGGATGTGAATTTTCTCGATGCTTTTTATGATTTGTATTTTTGAGGGAGTTTGGGTGAGGAGTAGGTTATTCAAACTCTTCAAAAAGTCTTGCCATGGGACAATTAACCCATAGCAAAAGCTCTGGATAATTAACTTAAAAGTTGTTGCAATGCTGATACAGAAATAGTTTCAGCCTAGGTTCAACTATCTCACTCTTCTCCCTCGGCAAGTGTTCGGCCCGCTGTAATTAGTCTAAACTCCAGTTAAGATGTAACTACCTTTTTTGAATTTGGTATAACCGACATTCCGCAGGTCTAGCTTGTAGTGTCAGGTATTTATTGCTCAGATTTTTACATGATAGGCATTACGAGCAAGGTTTAAGTATAAATACATACTACATTAACTATTGACTATAATTCTTAATATTAGAATCTGTGTTCCACCATCTTCGTGGAAAAAGGTACTGTAGTATGTTTGTCGTGCGGAATGTGGGGTATAAGGGGATAAAGAAGAAAATTATACATCTTCTTGCCTCCCTATTGCAGGAGGTACTGATAGCTTCTGATAGAAAACGCTAACTGATATAGCAATCTAAGGAAAGGTTAGGATATATCAAAAGTTTAAAACTCAGGGAACGCCAGATTTCTTCTTCTTCCTTCTTCGCCTGATATTGACCTTGACTATGACTATTTTCCCCAAAAAAACAAAAAATAACAGAATTAATATTTCTGCTATCCTTAATTTATTATACCCCCAAGGGAATTCGAATCCCTGTCGCCTCCGTGAAAGGGAGGTGTCCTAGGCCTCTAGACGATGGGGGCTTGTTTGTTTCTTTTCACTCTTACTAGAGTAGCGAATTCCTAAATAAATGTCAAGGGGTACGAAAAAAAAATTTTTCGCTCAACCCTTTGGCCATCTTGACTACTGAAGATTGTGGCTTTGTGGTAAAGCCATCTGAGCCGATATCCCTTCTTTTGCATCTCCAAAATACCATAAAACAGCAGCAGCTTCAGCCCGACTCACTGTTTTATCTGGCCTAAATAATTTCGTATAACCAAAAACCCGCCTAATATTAGAAAAATCATTCTGAGCATCTGCCAATACAGCTCTCAAAGCAGCAGGGTCAATCCTAGAAGCATCTTGAAAATCCCAAGCTTCTTTAACTTTTTCTATTGTTGCCTCTGGCAATGCCTTGCGAAAATCTAGAGGTACTTTCCAAAGAATCAAATCCTCACGGGTTAAAAAATCATTTGGACGAAATTTAACTACATTAGTATCTCCAGACAAAGGACTAGGAATTAAACCAGCTTCTGCCAAACCTTGAATTACCGCAAAGTCTGGGTCAGTTTTCGGGACATCTTCAAAAATTGGTGTTTCATTGAGCAGTGCTAATCGGATTTGTTTAGCAGAATTATTAGTAAAAATCTTATTATTAGTATTTACCAACCACCGAACATATTCCCGCCTAGTGACAATATTCTGAGGATCGACTAAAAGAGTAGTAGTATCTGGATTATCTTGATTTTGGGGTTGTGGCTGCTGAAATACTCCCAGTTTGGACAAATCTGCGACATATTGACGTAATCCTGAAGGCACATCTCTGAGAGCTTTTTTTAAGACAGGGGACTCTGTAGAAGTGGGGAGCGGCACTGGAGGGATGCTATTGGGAGGAAATGTTGTAGGAGTCGGTAACGCGGCTACTCCAGGAGTGGGCAAAGGTGTCGGTAATGATGCAGTTGGAGATGGCTCAGGAATAGGTAATGCTTGGGGTGATGCTGTGAAATTGGGAGATGGCTGAGTTTCTAGCTGGATAGTTGATGGAGAAACTGGGACGGGTGGAGGCGAGGGTATATTGGCAGTTTCTTCATTCTTGGATTGATAGTCTATCTCATATTCTGTTGCTATTCCTGGAGTTTGGCTAGGTTTGAGGGATACCTCTACCTGCAAATCATTTTTTTCTGCCACCAGAGATCCACTACCCTCTTCGGTAGGTTCGCTAATAATTTCCCAATTTTTGTCTCGAAATTCTTTTTGATAGAAATTTTGGACTACGTTAGTAGGGTCTGAACTACTCCAAACTGTTTTTTGCTCTTGTTCGGATTTTTCAATTAATTGGGAGTTGGGATATGGAGAGATTTCTGAGGGAAAATCAGCCGGAATTTGTGTTGGTTGTTCGGGTTGCTGGGTGTTTTGAGTAGGGATTTGAATTAATTGGTTAAAAGGAGGGTTATTTTTTAACTTGGGGTCTGCTGCAAAAACTTTTTCTAGCTCTTTACTTGAGGGATTATTTGCACAAGCGCTGACTGACATTAATAAACAAATAGTTAAACTGGTAAATATAGAAGGTCTATTTAATAACATATTCATTAATATAAATTTAGTTGCTATTTTTCAGGGAGGTTTTTGTTTCCTCCCTTAATTCTCAAAACTATATTTTTCAGGTATTCTTTGACAAGGATTTTGGTTGTTCAGCAGATAAGTTGTTTTTTTCTTCCTTTTTATCTTCTTGTTGTGGTGATTCCTGTCCTGCTACTTGTTTGAGATGAATAGTATTTACCTTGGTAATAAAATTAGCTATAGAATTTCTAGCTTTTTTGCCACGTTCAGTTGTATCTTCTACATCATAAATTCTATAAGATACATTTGCACCTAAGATAAATTTCTCCTGTTCTGCTTCTAAGAGTTCCACAACTCGATTAGCAGAAATCCAATTTTCTTGGAAAGGAAATGAAGTTACAACACTAGCAACTATAGAAGCGATCGCTGGACAAATTACAGGTAACCATTTTAACCAAGCCTGACCAGTTTCTAATTTATCAACAAGGACTAAAATGGGGGTAACTCCCGAAAAAACTATTGTGCCTAACTGCAAAATATAGTAGATATTTCTAGCTTTTTGCCTGGTCTTTTTGTAATCGTCTATTAACTCTTGAGTATAACGTAAAGCTTTTTCTACTTCTTGAGTTATCTGAATATTTTCTGGAGAATTTTCTAGTTGTAAAACATTACCGTATAAGGTTGCTTTTTTTAGTAAATCAGAATCCTTGATTGTTTTAGTGTAGTTGATTTGTAATTGCCGATTTAGGAGATACAAAAAAATAAACAGAGCAATAGAAACTACTAAAACTATCGGCAATTGAATCAGCTCTCGAAAGAAATAAACACTAATTCCTGAGCCAATAGTAGTTGCAAAAGATAGATATTCAAGTATTCTCAAAAATGATAAGATACCAGGGATCGATGGTGGAGATTTATAATTATCGGCTTTGATGTTTAACTGAGAATCAAGGGTTTCCGAACTTGTCATCTTTTGTTTATTCCTTTGATTTGATAAGTGGACTAAAATATTCTCCTGCTATTGAGAAAGTAAGGGCAATATTACCTGATAAATTATTTTACAATAAGCTGTTATATTATGTCTGAATAATTAGTTATAATAAATTTCTTAGGTGGTAAGTCGTAGGTGTAAGTTCAAGGTCGAACACTGGAAACGGAGCAGAAATTTGGGATATTCCTTCAACATCGCTTCAATAGAACATTTTTATTATACTTAATTATTCAGACATAGTATTATTCAGCAAATTACTTATATTTATTTTTACATTTTCGGCGTTGCTGATTTGAGGTATGATAGATATCATCTCCGGATAAGAGGGCGAGCAAAAAACTTTCTCCTTCTACTCCTGTTTCTTCTTCTTTGTTCCCTCCTGACTCGGTAACTTCCCCTCCTGGAAGAGGTTAGGGGTGGGTTGACTCCTAAGTAATTAAGATTAATATCATACACGCTCTTCAGCAACGCCACATTTTCAGATCTTATTCAGATCTTAAGTTAGTATATTTGATGCCAAATTTTTGCTATACCCCAAAAAATTACTTCCGGTGCATCAATGATAGTTGCACCTAACTCAGGAAAAAGTTTTGTCAAATGAGTTAATAATAAGATGCGATCGCCTCCTGTCAGCACTATTTGTCCTTCAGGAAATTCTTCTCGCCAGGCGACGATATAATCTTTTATACCTGCTAATACTGTATATATTATCCCACTTTGAATGGCTGTTGCTGTTTCTTTTGCCCACCGTGGAGGTAACTCTATCGGTATATCGACCAAAGGTAACATAGCTGTTCCTGCTATCAAAGATGATAATTGCAACCTTAACCCTGGTAAAATAGACCCCCCCACTATTTTTTTTTGGACATCAGCACCAGTAAAAGTAATTGCAGTACCAGCATCTATGACTAGCACAGGCCAACCTAACTTTGTGCCTGCACCCAAAACTGCTAAAGCTCTATCTATTCCCAAAGTAGGATAAAGTCCTTGTAGTGGGAGTTTTTCTAAAGTAATCATATCAGACCAAGGATAAGTTTCCCAAAGTACTGTTTGTTGAGGAACTACTGATGCTATTAATAAAGGCATCTGATGATTTAACTTTATATTCTGAGTTTCTAATGTATTTTTTAGTAGTTTTCTGACTACTATTTCCACATTAATATTTTCCTCAATTTCCCATTTGTGAATCCGGTCTATATCCCAGGTTTTCTGAAGTATTGCACCCACAAAATACCCCCAGTGTAACCGGGTATTTCCAATCATTAAACCGAGCCATTCTTGATTTTCATACATATATAGTAATTTCATTTGAGTTGCGTAAAAAACATGGTTGCTTTTAGGCAACAGGCAACAGGCAACAGGCAACAGGTAAGAAGGTTTGCCGAACTTTTTACTGTTAGTAAATAACTAGCTCTTGTTTGACATCTCATTTGAAAACGCTATATAAATCTGTTCAAAAATTAATAATTAATAATTACCTCTCCTTTAAAAGAAGAGGATTGACTCAAAGGAAAAATTTTCTTTATTATCCCCTTAAAAGGGGAGGCTTTAAACCACAATAATTTTTCGGTGAAAAGTCCACTTTTAATAATAAATTAAAAGCCTCCATCCCGGTGTCTCCGTGTCTCCGCGTCCCCGTGTCTATTTGTAAGGAAGTCCTACATCTAAACCAGAAGTATATATAGCAACTGCTTGGTCTTGCATATTAAAGACTATTTTTATGCCTGTATCATCAGGATTTTTCCATTCATAAGCACCCTTAATTTGATTTTCTGCTTGTGATTCATCTGATGTAACTTCTTGTTGTCTACCAAGAGTATTATTAATTTGCATTTCTCTTGCTTCTCTTGATTGTACAAAAGCTTCTGAGTCAAATTCGGGGTCTATTTCTCCCTCTGCTCCAAGAATATTTCTTATTTCTCGGTATGTCATTCCTAGCTGCAATTTTTCATATTTTTGTCGCGTAATTGAATAAACTGGTTTGGGTTGATTCCAGAAAGGATTACCAAAATTATAAGTATTCATATTTTTAGTCCGAATAGTAACCACTTTCTGATTAGAATCAAAAATTATACTCATGCTTGTACCATCAGGATTCACCCAATTATATGTAACAGTATTAGAATTAGTTAAAGGATTATCTCTTGTTGGTTGTTTTATTCCTTCACTACCAATAATTTCTCTCACTTCATCATAAGTCATCCCAACTTTAATATTTTCAAAATCTGTACTGGTAACTACAGGAGGTTCTCGATTAACTCCAAAGTTAGTCGCGTTCAAATTTTGAGCAGATAATTTAATCAGTTTATTCTCTGAATTAAATATGGCAACTATACCTGTATTATCATTATTTAACCAGCGATACGCTACGCCAAATTCGTCAATTGTCGGACTATTATATTTTGTATAAATTTCACCTTCTCTTCCCAAGATTTGTTTGACTTCTTGATAGGTCATGCCAATTTTTAAGTTTTCATAATCAGCATTGGTAATTCTATTAGCTATAGCCGGTTTAATTTGTAGATTAAAGACAGATAAAAAACTACTAATAAATATTGTCAAAAAAAACTTTTTCATTGTAATTATCTAAAATATTTCCTATATTTTAATGATGATTTTTCAGGATATAAAATTGCTCAGAATTAATCTTACTAGACTCATATAAAGTTTGAGCAATTTCTGTCAAAGTCAATACTGAATAACTCCTATATCCATTTTCTTGTAACTTATCTTTTACTCCCCGTTCATGGTCAATAAAAACAACAATATCTTCTACTTGCAATCCCACTGATTTAAGTTTATCTACTCCCTCCATTACACTATTACCGCTAATCATAATATCATCCACAACAACAATTTTTTCCCCTGATTGAAAATGCCCTTCAATTAATCGACCAGTACCATGAGCTTTTACCTCTTTCCGAGGAAATATCATCGGACGTTCTAGACGCAAAGCTAAACCTGTGGCAGTGGGCAATGAACCATAAGGAATACCTGCAATTCTATCAAATTCTAAATCTTTGAGAATTTCTGCATAAGCAGTGACAATTTTATGGAATATTTGAGGAATAGAAATGATTTTTCGTAAGTCTATATAATAAGGAAAAGTCGCCCCCGATGCTTGTACATGGTCGCCAAAAATAATACATCCAATATCGTAAAGTTGTAAGATTAAATCCCGGTGTGGTTCATGCTTTAAAAAACAAACATCTGGCAACCACAATTCACAGGTAGGACTACCTTCAACTACCTGTAGACGTTGTTCATTAATCCTATTTCTTAAGGTTTCAATTTCTTGATTAGGATTTGCTGTACCAAATAATTTTGGTGGGATTGGTAATAATAATCCTTCACCATTAATATTCAAACCAGCAGCTAAAAGTTGAGCTAATTCTTCAGGATTAGCAATATCATTTTCTTCCGCTATATCTCCCTGAATTAGTATTAATCTTTCGGGAGCAATTTTTCTGATTCTAGCTAGAATATCTGGCATTACTCCTACTTCTAAACCTAGCTGTTCGGGAGTTGCCCATCTTTGAGCTTCTTCTACTAATTTGAGATAAAGAGGTTGCCCTTGATTTGGGTATTCTTGTAACACTGCTGCAGAAGAATTTGCTGTAGCACAAAGTAGGAATACTGTTTTGCCTGGATAAAGTAAAAAAGGTGCAACTAAATCAAGACCAGTGTAAGGTGAAATTGTACAAGCATCTACTTGTAAATCTTGAAAAATAGTCCTAGCAAATACTGTACTTGTATTGAGGTCGCCGTGTTTCGCATCTAAAATAATTGGAATTTCAGCAGGAATAGTTTTTATGGTTTGCTGAAGTAGTTCTAAACCTGGTATGCCCAAAGATTGATAATAGCCTAAAGAAAATTTATAAGCACATACATATTTTTGGGTTTGAGTTATTAAAAAATGGAGCCACTCCCACCAATATTGAATTAATTCTTGATTGTCTTTTTCTGGAGGATTATCAAATAAATATTTGTTGGGAATATTTTGACGATCTGTCTCCTTAGGCAAACTTTCTAAGTCTGGGTCTAACTCCAGATAAAGTAAAGTTTGATTCTGTTCTATACTGGTTATTAATTTATCAAAAAAATTCATAATAGTTTCTTTATATCCGTTGATAATTTTTGTAATTATTGATAATTATTATAGTCATTTTAAATAGATATAGCAATCTTATTTTAATTGCGAAATATTGTCTGATTTTAGAGAATAGGGAACAGGGAAGGAAGAAAGAAAAAAATATATTATCAATATAATATGATCAGCACTATATTCTAGACTTTTAAGAAATGGTCAAATTCTCATATCTGATTTATAATTTGTGTAGTATAATTATTAAGATGTAATTCCTAAACATTAGTAATCAGAACTAAGTTACTATGGTATACCGTAAATTATTTGTAGTAGGTTGTCCTCGTTCTGGTACAAGTTGGTTGAAGAGAATGATTGGTAGTCATTCTGATGTTCTAACAGTTCCAAATGAAAGTCATGCTTATTCTATAACTTACAACAACTTTACTTATTTAAAAAATCAGAAGTTCAAAAAAAGATTGAATTCAGCCAAATGGATACTAATGTCTTATGGTTTGAAGCCTTTGTTATTTGGATTTAATTCAGAAGATTTATGGCAAGGTATTTTAAACAAGTATAAGATATATCAAAAATGTCAAGAAAACATTGGGCTTTATAATCTAGTCAGTTATGCGGAGCTAGAACAATTAATAGCAAAAGTTGGCTCAGGTTCGGAAGATGACTTAATAAAAGTTAGAACTTTAAACCAATTAATGTTCGATCGCTTTTTTGAAAATAATGGAGGTTCTGAAAAGCAGATTTTGCTAGAAAAAAAACCACAAAATTTACGTTATATTGATGTCATTTTACGGCAGTTTCCAGAAGCTAAAAGCATAGAGATTATTAGAGATGGGCGAGATGTTTGTGTTTCTTACCAAGGAAGAGCAAAAACTACACGTTGGGCAAAACAAAGTACAATAACTGTCGCTAAAATATGGAAAAAAGCAATTGAGACAAGAGAAAAAGCTAAAGCAGACCTAGAAATAAGCGATCGCATCTACTCAGTTCGTTATGAAAACCTCCGCACCGAATCTGCAAGAAGAACTGAGCAAAATTTTTTATTTTATTGGTTTAGACTACGATCGAGCTTTAATTGATAATATTATTGATGCAAAAGATATTAGTAAAGTAGAAAATAAAGGAGAAGGTAAACATATTCGCCAAGGTTCTATTAGAGAATGGCAGACTCGACTTTCAGCAGAAGACGTTGCCCTGTGGGAAGAATTTGCAGGAGATACTCTCGCTGGTTTGGGGTATAAAACTTAGGCTAAACTTAATGATTAAATAGTATTATTTAAAAGGGTGTTTGTAGCTCGAGCAGAGTAATTATAGACATTAAGACCAATTAAAAGGTTTAATAATCAAGAGTTCAATTGTGTAGGTTAAGTTTAATGACACTTCCCAACTTTATCCTTCTAGGTGCTGCAAAATCAGGGACTAGCTCTCTATGGAATTATCTGAAGCAGCATCCCCAGGTGTTTATGTCCAATCCTAAAGAACCTAATTTTTTTGTGTTTGAAGGAGCAAAATTACCTCCCTATTCAGGGCCAGAATCTCCTGAAGTTTTGCTGAAACGTTTGTACCAAAATACAATTACAGATTGGGAAAGCTATCAAACTCTATTTGATAAAGTTTCTAATGAGATGGCGATCGGAGAAGCATCTGTACGCTATCTCTATTTTCCTAAAGCACCAGAAAATATCAAAAAGTATATTCCTGATGTTAAAATGATAGTTATGTTGCGTCATCCTGTAGATCGTCTTTATTCACATTATGTGATGAATATTCGACATTTATTGGAACCTTTATCTTTAGAAGAAGCTCTTGAACGAGAAGCAGAAAGAATAAGTAATAACTGGGGTTGGGATTGGCACTATACCAAAGTAGGAATGTATTCGCAACAGATTAAACGATACTTAAATTATTTTGAACCCGAGCAACTCAAAATTCTTTTTTATGATGATTTTCGCCAAAACCCCCTAGAAGTTATCAAAGAAGTCTATCAATATCTAGGGGTAGATGATTCTTTTGTCCCTAATATTGAACGGCAAAAGAATCAAGGATATTTGCCAAAAAATAAGTTAATTCATCAATTTTTATCTACATCTAATCCACTGAAGTCTTTTTTAAAGAAAGTATTACCTAACTCTGTGTATCAGAAACTGATTAAAACTTTGAAGAAATGGAATAGTGGGGCAATTCCATCTTTACCTCTTACCTTAAGAAAGTCTCTCAATGAGGTTTTTCGAGAAGATATTACTGAACTTCAAGAAATAGTCAACAGAGAGCTATTCTGGTTAGACACATAATCTAATAGCTGATTTGTAAACAGTATATCAAGAAAGTGTGGAAATGGTAAAATGATCGTGACCCCTAAATAATTTCAATTATCATGGAATTTTATCTGTGTAGCTATTACAGAGCTTCTTAAGCATGGGAAAACCAGTAAAGGCACTCAAGATTCTACTGTCACAAATTCATAGCCTAATTCAGCAACCTCGTAATTATTTACAGCACATTCCAGGTTTATGAGGTACAGTGGCACTAGCTTTTTAAATAGTTTTTGAAGTATGGAATTAAGTTTTCATTCTTGTTGAGCAAATCTACTAGAATCGCTGTACCAAACTTACATGGAATAGGGTGTATATCAAGTCTAGATATCAAGTTCTAGTTCAGAGATTTCTCTTTCAACTGTTCGTAAATAAGATTTACTTCTTCTAAGAGCGAACTAGATACCATACTGGTATCAATATCCTTGGGTCGTGGATGGTGTATACTAGTTGCTGATGCCATTAATGTTTCTGGATGAGAACTATCTACGACCTCCGCTAATATCCTCAACCCATGTTCAGGATTTTCACAGAAAGCATCGTAGTTAAGAAAATTCAGAAAATTACTTCTCTGTGCTAAAAGATGTCTGTAACTAGCAACCCAATACTCTAACCAAAAAGCAAGAGAATCAGCCTCTTTCGACTCCCTTTTCTCAAACCAACTATCGAAGTCAACAGGACAGAGATTTTTTCCAAAATCATAGTGACCAATTGCTCGCATATAGTCTGAGGCAAAGCTATCTTCTTGATGAATACGAAGAAAGTTACGATGCTGCTTTAATAACGAGGCAGTATGATTGAATGGATCTCTGAAAGGAATTATCATAATTGAATCAGGAAATAGTTGATTCAGCAGCTTTGTTCGGGCAATATTGAGGTTATTTTTTGAAACATAACGCACCCCCTCTGCATCTACTTGCTTGCGCAGCATGATAATCTTACGCATATGACTGCGGAAAAAATCCTCAAATTCTCGATCTGTTTCATTCTCCCAAGGAATAATACGATCTTTGTGATAATGTCGCTTCCAGAATGTTTTCCATACTACTTCTTCTAATGCTTCTGGACTATCTGGGGTGACTTGCATCCCATCACCATGTGCCCTTTCTTGGGACTCAATATTCTTCTGAAAAGATTTTGAGAAACGATCCCATAGGCAAGGAATTAATACAAATGGCATATCCCGATAACAATGAGTCGCAAACTCTGGCGTACTATCAAAACATTCAAGCAATAAAGTTGTTCCTGCTCGCGGAAGTGCAGTGATAAAAACTGGTCGCTCAATGCGACAAGAGGATAGTTCTTTGGCAAACATGGAATCTTCCATATCTGCCAATGCTATCTGAGCAGTAGAAGTATTAAATGCCAGATAGTACAATGCTCGATCAAGTCCAGAAAAATTACTAGCTTGAACCTGACTTGATGCTTCACCATTAGATTGTTGCCAAGTTTTTTGGGTCTGAGAAGGTTTAACAAACAACACTACTACAGCTAGGATAGTGCTGAGAATCAAAAAGACTGGCGAAAGAAGGGTTTTAAATACAGCATCTAGAGATAGCCAACCCAACTTTTCAGCTAACCATAGTAGTCCAAGAGGTAGGATAACAGATACTATTCCACCAAAAGCAAGAATAAAAAATAATCCAAACAAATCTTTAGCATTTTTTTGTAGTAAGGATTCTTTTTCCTCTTCACTGAGCTGAGAAGAACGAATTATATCCAAAGAACGACCCCCCATGGCAGTTGTCTTTTTACTCTTTTCAACTAGCTGGAAACTTTGGACTAATATGAGGAAACCAACAACAAATAAAGTAGCACCTATCCAGTGGCTCATTGTGCCTCCTCTTTTTGACGATCATTTTCTTCTTCTTTAGATTGCTTACGTTTCCGTAGAAGTCGCTTAATGGGATACCACAAAAAGCCAAACAAAGCTGCAATAATACCTGCAACAAGGGCAAAAAAAGCACCAATGGCGGCGAGACCAGCTCCTGGTCCCACATAGGCCATGGCAGGGTGGGAGATCGTGAGAACAAGAAATAGGGAGGCCAGAAATAACTCTACAAATGTCAATACCTGTTTCATTTTTTTTATATCCAAATTGAGTTAGGGTTTCTACTTGTTAAAAACTACTTGAAATGATTTTAGCTTATTTGTCCTTGCGAAAAATTTGTTCATATTTGAGGGGCAGGCGCTGCACTTCCGAAACTATTCCTACCATTCCTTCATTAACATAGTTATAATATTGCCAGACAATTTCTCCTTCACGGTTGACCTCAAATGCTCTACCATTTACACAGTCTGTAATCAGAACATTCCCGTTGGGTAGCCACTGGTTTTTGCCACAGACTTCTGTAAAAAAAGGCGTATCTTTAGTACCTTCAAAAAAGACCTCCACTTCATTTTCTGGAGCTGATATAAGCAAGATACGACTTTGAGGATTTGCTGATTTTGGCGCACTGTTATTGTTATCAAAGACTGAAAAAGTGTTACCGTCAATAAAATCGGGATCGTGTTGTCTGACAAACAAACCTGTGCTAACAAACTTAATCTTTTCAGTTTCTTTATTGAAAACAAAGACTGTATTGATATTTCTTGGAGAGACCATAATATCCCCACGCTTAAAGAAACCTTCCTCAAGATCGGACGGAAATGGCTTGACATCATTGGCATGGAGTACATCAGCATCACCTCCTACTATTGTTTCCCAGTTCTTGAGGGTTCCTAGGTTAAGCAGTCCTAAATAACCGTTTTGGCGCAGGATTTCTGGAATTGACCACTCATTTAAGATTTTACCATCTGGGGATACTTCTATAATTGTATATTCCCAAATAGGAGGTTTACGATTCGGAAAACGAGAAATCGCTTCAACGTCATCTTTTTCATGAAACTTTTGCCCTGAAACCCAAAGATTTCCGTCATCATGTAAGTGAACAGAGTGGTGAGTTGAGTAAGGTAGCGACCATACTACATCTCCATTTACATCTAAACGAACTAGACCAAGTTCGGAAAAGTTGAACACAATATCTCCATTTTCCATCATGACTATTCCATGAATTGTCGTGCCTGGTCTGGATTTAGGAATCTTTCGTTCGGGAAGGTATTCAAGATTAGGCAGGATTCTTTTCCAGTCAGCATCCCATTCATGGAGTATATTGCCATCCATGTCAAGGATCTGTATTAATAGTTTGGTGTTTTTGTCTGAAAAACCGGTGAGTAAATTTAAACCTGGGTAAGCCTTGTTGGTATTAAGAATTGCTTGTGGGTATGGACTATCCAAACGCTTTAAATACCAAGGTAGCTCAATTTTGGTATCTTCACGAAATTGTTTGAGACCTTTTTCCGCAACAGAAGTTACTTTATTAATGACTTTATAGGGGAAAACCCTATATTTACCAACAGCTACTCCATAGGCAAACACAAGAAAGATCAGGGAAATACAGAACATAATTAGTCCAAATCTGTCTTGCTCTTGAGAGTCTTGTTCTTTTTCTCTAAGTTGAAGGTTATTTTTCATCATTTTTTTATATAGTTCCAAAAGTTCTCGATCTGAATTTATTAAATTAGCAAATATGAAGTGAAAAATAAAATAGGGATAAACTTTAAAAATTTTCCTGACAATCCATGAAGACCAAAATCTAGTTGTTTTATATTTCCTATTAAAAAATAACTGCAAAAACTTAAGTCTTTTTTTCGCTATTAGACTTGTCGCTTTATAATTTTAAAAAATCCCAAAAGCCTTGTTATGTAAGGATTGTAGCTATGAGATATCAAAAATACTTAGAATTATTGCTCTGTCTAGGTTAGAGTTATTTTTTCTCTTTATTTAGCGACAACTCTATTGTTGTACCACTATGGTAAAACTCATGATCACGATAAAAAGAAGTTAACTTTTGATTAATTTTTACAATGATAGGATTAGACTTTTCTGCAGCTAAAAACCAAGTAAAAATCCATCCGTATCCTTTTGTTTTGTAAACAAAGGCAAAAAAGCCAGCTTGAGTATAGTCTCCTAACCATTTGTCTAGCGGGACTCGGCAGAGGCTAGTTGCGTCAGCCCAAACCCCTCCATATTTTGAGAGTAATTCAAGTCTAACTAGGTCAGATTGTTTAGTTTTAGGGAATTGGCATAATTTTTCTTCCGGTACAGAAAAAGTGATATGGTCTTTTGAATTGTTTTCCTCTAGAAAAATAACCTCCCACTCAGGGTTATACTGTTTCCAAGATTCATAACACTTTCTAATGGGACTTACACAAAATAGTAGCGGAAAATAGGCTCAAATATGGACAGGTAGAGGTTTTTACGTCAAAAAGGTATAAATTCTTTATTACCAAGGGTTTTAGCCATTTTTAGGGCATTGACGTAATTCCCTTGTTTAGGCTGACTTTCAAGCCGTTTTTCTGCCAGAAAATGTCTAAGTACCACTAACAAGCAATGGTGCTTGTGAAAACCCCTGATACCATAAAAACCAGATTTTTTTCGGTATAGTCCTTCTTTCTCTCCAATCAGGCTAGTTTGTGCAAATAATCACCATCACTTGCAAATAAAATTACTTGATTTTCAGTAAGTTCAATACTTGTGCTTGACTAGACTATAAAAGCATTAGTATCTCAATACTACAAATAAAATAGTAAAATAGCAAGGGTTTATTCATAACTTCACTGAATCTTTAAAAAACACGCATAAATCCTGCTCAACTTTACATAATTTTCATAAAAAATCTCTTTAATACCATAAATATTTCCTCAAGGTCAACTATTTATGTGTAACTTTACTGAATCTTTAATTTATCAGGAGTTACGCATTTTTCTGATCGAAACACTATATATAACGTAGTGTTATAATTATAATCTACTATATCTAGTATATTTGCGTAATTCCTGTTTGATAATTACATAGGCATTTTGTTAATCTAAGTACAGGACAAAAATTGAAGAGCGTGGCAAAAATCAGAATAAAAGCTACTGAACCAGTCATTGAGTCTTCTTGAGATTCTCTTGATAAATCAGCTCTTAAGCTTTCTCAATAACTAACAATTGATCTGGGTTAGGATTTTGAATTTCCTGATTTTGACCATCAGGCCAAATAACTTGAATCGAATCAATTTTATCTTGTTTTCCTAAACCAAAGTAAAGACGATAATGACCTTGCGATCGCCACGATCCTTCTGACTGTCCAACTTCTTGAAATTGTGTTCCATTTGCTGTAATCACTTTAACTTTAGCACCGATAGCAACTGAATTTCCTGGTGCGCCCTTTAATTCTATTTCTAACCAATGGTTATCATTTCCTGGATTACGATACAGCAAAACCCTAGACTTACTATATTTAGCTAATTCCGTAATATCCTTGTCTTTTCTTTGTCGCTTTTCCCAATCAGGCATTTTTGTTGATTTACCCATTAATAAATCGCGATCACCGTCATTGTCTACATCAAACCAAGTACAGTAAGCATATCCCCCAAATGTTTTTGGTGAACTAACCTCTAGTAAGTTGATTTTTTTAAATCTGCGATCTGGTTGTTGGCGGTAAATTCCGTAGCGTAAGGTATGTAAGTCTATCAACCCATCATTATCATAATCAACCCAGTTAGCTGCAAATGCTTTCTTTGGTAGTCCAACTGATTCTGGATCTGTAGCTTGATATTTACCATCCACATTGGTAAATAATATACTTTCTCTTCTGGAAGCTGAGAATAGGTCTAAATCTCCATCTCCATCATAATCAGCGATCGCCAATTGATTTACTAAACCCTTCTGTTCCCCTAAATTTTCTGCAACAAAATTTCCTGATTCATTTCTGTAGAGCCAAAAAGTTGTTTCATCAGCCCAAAATAAATCCATATCCAGATCGTTATCTATATCTAACCAAGTAAACCAACCCATATCTTTGAACCCTAAATTTTTTTCATCAGCAACATTAATAAAACGACCTTCAGGGGTTTGGCGATAGAGTTGATTAGGATATCTAGAATTAGGTGGCAACTTCCGTCCACACATAGTATAAAGGTCTAAAAGATTATCGCGGTCAAAATCAACCCAAGCCACTTGTCGTGCAGCACATCCCGCTTTGGCTAAACCTACTTTCTCTCCAATATCTTCAAAACCAGAACTTTGTTGCAACATTAATTCATCTTTAGCATTAGGAGATAGTTCCGACATTTTGCCTTGCATTCCTCCTCGAACAATAGCTATATCAATATTTCCATCATTGTTATAATCATTCCAAGCCATACCATGTCGATCCATGTGAGGTAAGGCATTAATAGGTGGTAGAGCAAAATCAATGGAAGTAGCAGATTGAAAACGAGAACCCAGGTAAATATTTTTGATATCTGCTCTGGGATTTAACCTAAATAGGGGTGGAAAAAAAGGATAAAATGCTGGAAACTTGATAGATAATCTGCCATTTCCTTTAACATTAAATCTTACTACCTGAACCTTATCAATTCCTGCTGATAGAGCATTTGTTTTTCTAATGTTTGTTGATATTTGGTCTGATTCGGTAGAGGTTGCTAAGAGAGGGACAATTACCAAACCTTCTAAATTCTCTGGATTAGTCAGACCTTGGGCAGCTATTATTAATTCATAATTATGCCAATAAATATACAATCCTGGTTCTGTCTTATTTGCCAAAGGATCAGGAACTGGTGTGTCTGTAGCTTCATAGTTTTGGGGCAAACCTAACTCCGAAAGCCCATCTTTGAAATCTTCTCCTTGTTGATTAATTAAGAATATTTGAGGACCATTGTGATTCGTAGAAAATATATCTAAAAAGGTATCTTGATTAAAATCAGCTACACCTAAATCAAATAGTGAGTAAGCGGGACTGATTTCTTCCTGTATGAAACCAGAATTAGCATTTAATGGATATTTATTTTTATCCTGTGGCCTCAATAAAACCACCAATAAGGAAATCAATATAATTCCTACAAATATGAAAATATTACGTTTCATTTTCATGGCATTCAATTAGTGTTGTTCAAGAGATATTATTTATTAATAGGAAAAATGGTAGAAGCATCCATTAAGTTCAAGAGCTATTCCTTTTAATACATTAGTTTATTGCCCCCAATAACTGACTGAATTTTTACCGAATCATTAATAATTAATAATTATTAATTAAATAATTCAGCTTACTCTGCCTCCCCTTTCAAGGGGAAAAAGTGGTCGTTTGCGGAGCATGACCTGAGGATGGGATAGCTAGGTCTCCCGCTCTTGACAGAGCCGCTCCGAAGTGCGCCATATCCAATCGACCAAGAGAAAAGTGCTAGGATATTTCCTTATCTTCAATTCCGTAACGGTTAAAACCCGAAGTAATTATCAATTGTCCATTATCCATTAATGAAATACTCAATTTCTTGAGATTTTGTTTCGGCTAAATGTCTTCTAGCCAACTAATTGAGATTTTTATTATTGGCTAGTGTATGTTGAATATATCTTCTGTGTTCATAAATATTTTCACCATTTAGACCTAAATTATAAACTGGTGATCGAGATTATAGGGATAGATACTTGGAGTTTAAGAGCTGATTTTTCTAATACTTAATGCCAAGAATTGACGAATAAAAATTTATCCAGGGGGGATAATTATCTTGAGAGATATCTCCTAGGAGACTTTTGACGATTTGAGAAAAGTTTGATATCTTTAAATATGTAATATTTTAATTGTTTTAACGGTTTCTAGTTTATCATATTTGTTTGGATATTTTTTTCTAGATTTTTCCTAAAATTCAATCTAACAATTCTCATATATTATCCATACTACTCTAATTCTAATTTAATAACCTTAATTTACCATGACTAAAACACCCCGTCGCTATCATATTACCACTTTCGGCTGTCAAATGAACAAAGCCGACTCCGAACGCATGGCAGGTATCCTAGATAATATGGGCCTCATCTCGTCAGAAGACCCCAACGATGCCAACATCATTCTATACAATACTTGCACCATTCGTGACAATGCCGAGCATAAAGTCTACTCTTATCTAGGTAGACAAGCAAAACGCAAACACAAACAACCAGACCTCACTCTCATTGTTGCTGGATGTGTTGCTCAACAAGAAGGGGAAGCACTCCTGCGACGAGTACCCGAACTAGACTTAGTTATGGGACCTCAACACGCTAACCGCTTGCAAGACTTATTGGAACAAGTATTCAATGGCAACCAAGTAGTTGCTACTGAACCTATTCACATTGTGGAAGATATCACTAAACCCAGACGGGATAGCAAAGTCACTGCTTGGGTAAATATAATTTATGGTTGCAACGAACACTGCACCTATTGTGTTGTTCCCAGTGTACGGGGTGCAGAGCAGTCTCGCTATCCTGAAGCTATTCGCGCTGAAATGGAAGAGTTAGGGCGACAAGGTTATCCAGAAATAACATTGTTAGGGCAAAATATTGATGCTTATGGACGCGACTTACCGGGAGTGACAGCAGAAGGACGCAATAAACACACATTCACAGATTTACTTTACTATGTGCATGATGTACAAGGTGTTGAACGTATTCGCTTTGCCACAAGTCACCCCCGCTATTTCACAGAACGTTTAATTAGAGCGTGTGCTGAATTGCCCAAGGTTTGCGAACATTTTCATATTCCCTTTCAGTCTGGAGATAATGAATTATTGAAGGCGATGGCAAGAGGTTACACCCATGAGAAATATCGCCGGATTATTGATAAAATTCGCGAACTGATGCCAGATGCTTCTATTAGTGCTGACGCAATAGTAGGTTTTCCTGGAGAAACGGAAGCACAGTTTGAGAATACGCTAAAGTTGGTTGAGGATATTGGGTTCGATCTGTTGAATACTGCTGCTTATTCTCCTAGACCAGGTACTCCAGCAGCTTTATGGGAAAATCAAGTGAGTGAGGAGGTGAAAGCAGATAGACTACAACGGTTGAATCATTTGGTGGGAGTGAAAGCAGCAGAGCGATCGCTTCGTTATATGGGTCGTACTGAAGAAATTTTGGTTGAAGATACTAACCAAAAAAATGCTGCTCAAGTTATGGGTCGTACCCGTGGCAACCGTCTGACATTTTTTGAGGGGGATATTAATGAATTGAAGGGTAAGTTAGTACAGGTGAAAATTACTGAAGTACGTCCTTTTAGTTTGACAGGAGAAGTCAAGCAGTTAGTGATGGTTTAACAGTTGTAAGGATGGGTTGAGTGAATAGGTAAACAGTTACAGCATATTTCGGACAAATGATGTACAAGTTTTAATAGTAAAACTCTTGTGGTGCAGGCATCTTGCCCGCTAAATATGTACCCGCTAAATATGTACCTCACAAAATCGGGAAGTGCTGTATCATATCAAATCTGGTTGAATACTTATTATATAGTTGGGTGAGATTGAAGTGTGGATAGAATGATAAACATATACTGTATAACCGGATTCTATATCAGTTATTACAATGAGATATCCCAAAGGAAAGAAGACCGGAGTCTACAGACCTGCCATCAAGGCAAACTACGCGCTTTCCCACCAGAAGTGTCGGGGTCTGAAACGAAACTGTTAAAAATATTAACTGATGACTGATAAGTTACACCCAGATAACTTGCTAAATTTTTAGAGACAGAAATATTCTATTTAATTCAGTAATTTACCCTTTGATTAAGAGTAATATTTAACTAAATAATGAAATTTTATGAACTACAAACAATGCTATAATAACTCAGAGGTAATTGTGAAAATATCTCTTCTTTGATCAAGGAATTGGTAAATTTACTGTCCTCTGTAAGTTACTTGTTCTTTCCTAACAACCATTCCGTTTATAGCCATACTAAAATGACTATTGTCTATCATAAAAGTTTTACTTCCATCAATAGCTAAATATCCTTGTTCAGCAGTAACAGGTAATTCTAAAAGTTTATTAGGATTTGATTTAGCACCAGCTACTAAAGTTAATTGACCATTACCACTACGACAAATATTAGCAAAATAATTTTTAGATTCAAAGTATTTTATTTCAGACCAATTTTCTCCTTTTTTTTGGCAAATACGCCACTCTTCACGGGATGCTTGAGCAAGTAATATAGATTTGTTGTCAATTTTTTTTGGGTTAGAAGCTAAAACTTTAGATGAAGAAGTTAATAAAGCAAATGTACCAAGTGTAAATAGTCCTAATTGAAAAAATTTTTGATTGATTTTAAGTAAATTCACGGCAAGTTCCTTGAAATATAAATTAGTATTGAAAATTTATAGCTTCATCACAATGAATTATTACTTTCATTGCTGTTTAACTTTGTTAACACTATTGTTAACTAAAAATCAGCAAAAATCAACCTAGAAAATACTGAATTTTTCCGAACAATTGTTTGAGAATAAATTATCGCAAAAGTAGCTCCTTGAAGAAGGAGACAGGAGACAGGAGACAGGAGGAAAATTACATGGGGATTCGCTCCCCCAAGTAATGCGTGAACACCCCCGTTGACGGTGGGGTATTAAACCCACAAAGAAAATGATAAAATCACTTATATTTTAATGTTTAAGGAATATAAGCCTTCAAAGTATAGATGTTACAGCAGATTCCAAGTATATGAAGTACAAATATTAATGATCAAACTTTTGTAGTGCGGACATCTTGCCCGCCACAGCGATACCTCACTGAGATGAAATCCGCTGTATCAAGTCAGTATCCCCTATAAATTACGTAATTTTGCTAAAGTTAAGCTGTATTGTAGAAAAATTCCTCAAGACAATAATGGAGATAAAAGGTGCAAATTACTAAACGTAACATCGAGTTAAAAGTTGATGATAGTTTAATGCGTGTATATGTAGCAACTCCTAAACCGGAAGGAGTTTATCCAGGTATTGTATTCTACAGTGATATTTATCAATTGGGAAGTCCGATAATTCGTCTAGCTAATTATTTAGCTGGTTATGGTTATGTAGTAGCTGCCCCAGAAATTTTTCATCGTACTGAACCAGTGGGTCTAGTCATTGAGCCAGATGACCTGGGGCGAATGCGGGGTAATGACAATGCACGTCGAACTAAAATAGCTGAATATGATGCGGATACCAGAGCTGCGATCAAATTTCTTAAAGCAGAAAGTTCAGTTGCTGAGGATAAAATAGGTGCTATGGGTTTTTGTATTGGTGGGCATTTAGCATTTCGGGCTGCTTTTGAGAAAGAGATCAAAGCCACTGTTTGTTGTTACCCGACTGGTGTTCCCAGTGGCAAGTTAGGTAAGGGAGTCGCTGATACAATTAAACGAGTGAATGAAATTCAAGGTGAGATAATGATAGTATTCGGCACTCAAGACCGTCATACACCAGAAGGCGATCGCCAAACCGTAGCTCAAGCTTTGGAACAAGCGAGTATAGCTCATCAAATTTTCTTATATGAAGCGGAACATACTTTTATGCGTGATGACGGTTATCGTTATGACTCCGCTGCAACTACTTCAGCTTGGTCTCAAATAATACCTTTCTTTAATCGTGTGTTTGAAAATTAATCAAAGAAAACACTATTTTAGTTAATTAATGATAATTGGCGTTGCTGAATCAAGCTATGAAACCTCAATTTGGCAAAATCTAAAATCCTTTTAAGTTAATAGTTAAGTGATTCGCGTGCGCGATCCGTCCCGAAATTGCTATTAAAGAAAATCATAGCAACGCATCAGCAACGCCCCATAATTTAGTATATCTTGGGTAAAACACAGTGAAACAGAAAGTTCACTTTTCCCCAGCTACGATCGCCAAACCTATTCTTAGTAAGAATACGAGAACTCTTTATGCAGATACCTTATCTGGGAAATATTTCTTGAGTTTTTGCAACTTTGGAGGAATGGAAAATGCACAATAAGGTTGATTAGGATTCTTGTTAAAATAGTTTTGATGGTACTCCTCAGCTCTATAATATTCCTTCAAATCAACCACTTCAGTAACGATCGGACTATTAAACGTGCCATTATTATCCAAAGTCGAAATAACTTCTTGAGCAATATCTTTTTGTTCTTGGGAGTGACACATAATAATTGAACGATACTGAGTACCAACATCATTCCCCTGTCTGTTAAGTGTTGTGGGGTCGTGAGTCACAAAAAATATTTCTAATATTTCACGCAGTGATATTTTCTCAGAGTCAAAAGTGACTTTTACTACCTCAGCATGGCCTGTTTTTCCAGAACATATAGATCTATAGTCAGGATTCTTAGTATTTCCTCCAGCATAACCAGATTCTGCCTCTTTAACCCCTGCTACAGAAAGAAAGACGGATTCTACACACCAGAAACATCCACCACCCAATACAATTGTATCTAACATTAATTTTTCCCTCCAAATTTTGGCTTGAATTTCCATCAAATATTAATTGTAAACTGATTAGGGCATAGCAATTTTGAGTTCAAATCAGTTAATTCAGATTTTAAATTTTTACTCAAAAAAAACCTTGCAGGTTTCTAATACCTACAAGGTCTTTTTTTATTTGTTTATGAGAATTGACTATTGACATCCTCCCGACGTTGTGCATGGCGCGACAAGGCGGGATTCCTAAACCTCGCGACTCAGGACTTTCTGCTTCGCTCCGCACCTGCCTCCGAGGCCTTTCCCTCTTTCTGGTCTAAAGGCGCGCTCCACAGACGCTCCACTGCTAGCCCAGCAGCCTAATTCTATTTAGAATAGCATACCCTTGGAAGAACCGCTCTTATTGATTGGTTGTCCCATGCGACGCTCCCCTAATAGCTGCCGCTAGGCTCCGCCAACGGGAGAGCGCGGGTCTTCAACCAACGTTGAGATAAAATTCAACTGTCAAGTCTCAAACACATTAATTTGTAACTGGAACGAATATGGATGGTGCCTCTGCTGGTGTCTCTTCTGGTGCCTCTCCTGCAAAAGGAATTGACTCTCCAGTAGAAAGCTCTTCATTTTGTATCATGTCATTTACACGAAGTGCTTCTAGTTGCAATGCCTGCAATTGTTGGAGCAATGTTACATCGTTAGTTGGAAGATCTGTGAGGCCTACAGTATCCCCTGTATTCGTTACAACATCTCCGAATACCGTGTTAGCAGGTACTATATTGCCATTTCCTAAATCCACTAACAGTGTAGGACCGCCGGCTGCAGGAACAGCTTCTACACTTGTAGGTCGGCCAACAGGACTAACACCTACGAGATTTGGAAGAGCAAAGTTAGTGACTCCATCACCACCATATAAAGTTCCTAATACCCGGAATAGAGATTCATTTCCAGCGATGGGTAATAACTGACCCTCAAGAGATAAGAATCCTGGAGGAGCTGCAGTACCAGCAAACAAAACTACTTCTCCAGGGAAGAATCCTGCAGGAGCATCTTCTGTTGCAATGATATAAGCCAGTGGTGGACCTACTTGAGCGGATAGACCAGGAAGGCCAGGAGCACCTGCTGGACCTACTGGACCTACTGGACCCACTGGACCAGGAGCACCATCTAATCCTGGAGTTCCTGGTATACCTGCCGGACCGACTGGACCTGCTGGACCTACTGGACCGACTGGACCTGCTGGACCTGCGAGACCAGGAGCACCATCTAATCCTGGAGTTCCTGGTACACCTGCCG
>NZ_RCBY01000649.1 GCF_003838195.1 Okeania hirsuta | reverse complement strand
GAAATAAGGTTCAAAGATGGTAAAAGAAGGTTTAATCCCAGAATTGACCCTGCATTTACCAAAGAGAATTTTAGATATGATGAGCAGAATGATACCTATATCTGTCCGGAGCAAAAAGTCATGACTACTACAGGAACTTTATATACACGAAATAAGGTAAAGCTGCATCGGGCATATCAGGTCAAGCGATACCGGCATTTTCCTAAAGTTTGTCAAGCCTGTGAGTCCTATACCAAATGTGTCAGTCCAGAAAGTAGAAACAAAGGAAAGGCCCGCTTTGTAGAGCGATCGATCTATGATGATTATATCGAGGACAACAAAAGCAGAACCCGGCTCAACAAGCAGACCTATGGAAGGAGGCAACAAATCATCGAGCACCCTTTTGGAACGATCAAAAGACAATGGGGATATGATTATACTCTGCTCAAAGGAATTAAAAAGGTCTCGGAGAATGGGCCCTGATCTTTTGGGTCTATAACCTAAAGAGAAACAATGAACATTTTGGGACAAAAAGAGCTCATCGATAGACTATCGAACGCATTTGACTACTTTTTAGGAGACAAAAGGGCTGCAAACGAACCCCTTCAAGGGACCAAATTTTTGGCCAAACAAATTGCCATAGGTTTAAATCGTCTTTTTAACAAGACGCAGATCAAGCCTATAGGCCTCTCAAAAATTTAAATCACTTGATTTTGGGGTTTTTGTACGGACTGTCGTTATAGGGCACATAAAATGAAAATCTATATAAAAATATTATTGGTAATAGTGATATCATACACGAATTCTATGGCGCAAACAAGTAGGGAATTACTT
>NZ_RCBY01000648.1 GCF_003838195.1 Okeania hirsuta | reverse complement strand
AATCCTAATTTGTTTTGATTTTGGCAATTATTTGATTTGCCTCTTGAGCAGTTAAATTTTTACTTGCTCATAGGACTTTCTATTCAAGCAAAGTATTATGAGCAAGGAAAAATTATCGGTCATAAATTGCCTAAACCAGAACAAATTAGGATTGAAGATAATCCTCCTGAATACAAAAGAACCAAAAGATTTTATGTATTTGCCGAATTTTTATTACTGAAAAATAATCCTCAATATGGCTATCTCTGGAATTTGATTTTAGCTCAATTAACAGAGATTCCTGTAAGAGCAGTTTCTTCTGTTAGTCGTCAGCTATCTAAGAATAAAATGCAGAAAATTACTGATGGATAATGTTCAAAAATTAATAATTAATAATTACCTCTCCTTGAAAAGAAGAGGATTGACTAATCATGAAAATTTTTATTTATTATCCCCTTATATAGAATCCGGGTAATTAGTTATCGTATTATATCATGTCCGTTTATATCGTTTGTGTAAACCCAAGGGTGAATATCTACAGGAAATGATGGTTTTTTTCTTGCGAGGGTAGCCTTCTTCCCTCTTCCCTCTTTCTTCTTCCTTCTTCCTTACCTTTGCTATACAAGACCGATGCTACCGGACATGATATCAGTAGACACCTCCTCCACGCATAGGGAGTAGGAAGCAGGGAGCAGGGAGAAAGAGGGAAGAGGAAAGAAGGCTACCCTCGCAAGAAAAAACCATCATTTCCTGTAGATATTCACCCTTGGGTTTACACAAACGATTGGCTTCGGACATGATATAATACGATAACTAATTACCCGGATTCTATATAAGGGGATAATA
>NZ_RCBY01000647.1 GCF_003838195.1 Okeania hirsuta | reverse complement strand
TTTTTTCTTGCGAGGGTAGCCTTCTTCCCTCTTCCCTCTTTCTTCTTCCTTCTTCCTTACCTTTGCTATACAAGACCGATGCTACCGGACATGATATTACTCGAAAAAGGAATTCATATCAAATCCGGTAGCATCGGAGTAATTAAACCTGAATTTTCGGCCACCAATGGTACTGGGTTATAGCCTTGATTGCAAATTGCTGTGTTAAAAGAACTTGACAACGCTCAAACAGAATTTCTTCTAACTCTTCGAGGCTGGTAAATGAACGATTTGCGATCGGTTCATTAATTAGAGGCCATAACCTTTCTGCTGGTTGTAATTCAGGCGAGCTGGATGGCATACAAGTTCTGAGTTAAAGATTCCTTTGGGCTTGCACTTAGAGTATTTACCACCCTCTTTGAGGATGAATAGGACGTTCCAGATGCTCGCTCATCCACTGAGCTACTTTGGGTCCATTCCTTGAAGAAGGAGACAGGAGACAGCTATACTGGAGACAGGAGGAAAATTACATGGGGATTCGCTCCCCCCAAGTAATGCGTGAACACCCCCGTTGACGGTGGGGTATTAAACCCACAAAGAAAATGATAATTTTATTGATATTGCTTCATATCATGTCCGTTTATATCGTTTGTGTAAACCCAAGGGTGAATATCTACAGGAAATGATGGTTTTTTTCTTGCGAGGGTAGCCTTCTTCCCTCTTCCCTCTTTCTTCTTCCTTCTTCCTTACCTTTGCTATACAAGACCGATGCTACCGGACATGATATTACTCGAAAAAGGAATTCATATCAAATCCGGTAGCATCGGAGTAATTAAACCTGAATTTTCGGCCACCAAT
>NZ_RCBY01000646.1 GCF_003838195.1 Okeania hirsuta | reverse complement strand
AACGCAAAACATAAGTTTTTCAATTTTACCTTCAGCTACTTACCATTACATTTCAGCAACGCCCAATTTTCTAGAGAAAACCCGAACTATAATAACTGCATCTGCTTTGTTGTTACCTCGGGAAAATTTCCAGTAATATCATGTCCGGATAAGGGGTGCATCTCAATGCAAGAATAAAGCCAAAAATTTATCGCTCTTAGGCAATAGCTCCGAAAGGCAACAGGTAACAGGGAATAGGGAATAGGGAATATATAGGAAAAAAGTATTTTTGCTTGCTATGAGATGCACCCCGGATAAGAGCGTGATCAAAAAAACTTTCTCCTTTTCCTCCTCTTCTTCTTTCTTCTTGCTTCTTTCTTCCCTCCTGACTCGGTCCTCCTGACTCCTCAAATGATAACTGTTTTATTGCCCAGGTGTAATTAATTCAACCATTATATCAGGAGTTAAACGATAGGGATTTTCCCAAAGAATAGCTAAATGAAAACCTAAATGCTCCTCGGTTTGAGCATCAGCTTTTTCTCGAATTTGTCTAATTGATTCACATAAATAACACAATGGTTAAAAAGTTAATATCTCATCAATCAAATTTACTTTTTCCCGACGCTCAATATCAGTTCTTGTCCAAATAACAACAGGGGTTGTAGCTGACAAAATTGCTCTAAACAAATCTTTCCTGATAGATTGAGGATGAGCGCGAGTAACTTTCAATCCTAAGAAGGAAAAAATCTTAGACTCCGAAACTAAGAAACTATACACCAGGCAAATAAACCACACGGAAACCTCTGTTGTTATTTGGACAAGAACTGATATTGAGCGTCGGGAAAAAGTAAATTTGAT
>NZ_RCBY01000645.1 GCF_003838195.1 Okeania hirsuta | reverse complement strand
CCCCATCCATTTTTTCTTCATTCTTCCTTCTTCCCTCTTCCTTCTTCCTTACGCTTAGAAAATGCTATATTACTTCTTTCTTCCTGATTAAAACTATTGAGGTAATTATATGGCAAGTATCGAATCTCAAGACATGACTCTAGAAAAGTTATTTGATGAATTTTATGTCATTCCTGATTATCAGCGCGAATATGTTTGGGAGGAAAAAGAAGTAAATGAATTTATTCAAGATATATATGAAGAATTTTCTGAGCAAAATCAAAATTCTTATTCTGAGTATTTTATTGGCAGTATAATTGTTTGTAGTCGTGGGGATAATTTGTATGAAGTAATTGATGGGCAGCAACGGATGACTACTGCTTATTTAGTTCTCTGTGCAATTCGAGATTATTTATTAACTATTAATTCAAATGAACGTATTGAAGCATTAAAAAATAAGATTACTTCTCTATATACAGATGACTGGGGTAATGACCAGTTTAAACATAGGGTAGAACTACAATATGAAGAAAGTAGGGGAATACTAGAAAGTATTGCTATGCAAACAGATTTAGACCAAAGGTCTCCTACTCGTTCTGTTAAACATATTCAGAATGCTTCTGCTGAGGCTAATAAATCATTCACAAATAGAATAGGTTCAGTATTATATCCACATCTAGATTCATTTTTGAGAAACCAATCATAGACTTCTTTTTCTGCAATATAATTTCCATCTTCTGCATATCTTGCCAAAATAAAATAGCGCAAAAAACGCATCGGTCTTTCCTGAGAATGATAGAGTAAATCTATCATTTTTTTCCATTTTACTTTGATTTTCTCATAATCTGTTTGTTTAGCTTTAGCAAAA
>NZ_RCBY01000644.1 GCF_003838195.1 Okeania hirsuta | reverse complement strand
TCAGGAGTCAGGAGGGAAGAAAGAAGAAGGAAGAAGAAGAACAGGAGAAGAAGGAGAGAGTTTTCTTATCACTAATTATCCGGACATGATATTACGCCATGTCCGACGCCCACACCATGAATTCTTGTTTTCCATTCTCCCTCACCATACACTTTGACCCCCGTAGAGTCTAGTACCAAGTGCATGGTTTCTGTTGCTGGTAATATAGGTATATTGATGTTCAGTTTGCTCAAGCGACGACACAAGGTACTATGGTCTGGTACTGGCAAGTCTATTCCCATCAATTCAAATATAGATTCCAAGAAATCCTCAATTTGTCGTCCTGCCAAGCTAAACAAAGTAACAATGGTGGCCATTAGCTCCATGGCGACATTGCTATAGGTGTTGGATGCTCCCCTACGTCCAGTTTTGTTCTGATTGAGCCACTGTTCTATCACTCAACCACAACTTGCGAAAATTAATGAAACCGCAGTCTGTGCTCATCAACCTTGGTTGCTGGCAAAACCTGTGGGAGGGTTACTGTGGTTAGGTCCGATATTTGAACCAGAAGATACCGGATATTGGGATTAGACATCTGGTAAAAATCAAAAATCAAATCAATTCTTACACATAAATTATCAATTCTTTCTCCTCCACGGTCGGGGTTAGGGGTGGGATCCCTACTGCCTACAGCAAGTCTGCCTACTCCCTCTTTTCTGGAAGATGTGTAATGTTTAGCTCAACATTTGCGCGGTCATCGGGAAGTTGAAGTTGCAGTTTTGCGACAGAAACAAAAATCTCTTTCGACCAAAAAATCGGCGTTGCACAGTGACGAATGATTTGATATTTTTGAAGGAGACAGGAGACAGCTA
>NZ_RCBY01000643.1 GCF_003838195.1 Okeania hirsuta | reverse complement strand
ATGCGCACTCCTGTGAGGCAAAAGTGGGAAAAGCATTTCCCTCTCTAAGGTTCATCATCAGTATATATCCTAACTAACTCGTTCCTTGCTATACATAATAGACTTGTCGCGAAATAAGAAAAATCTAACTTCATCTTTTGTTCAAATTACCAGAAAATTGGGTTGAAAGCCTCCCCCTAAAAGGGGGACTTTTAAATTGATTTTTCTTTGATAAGTATGTTATCATGTTGTTAGTTTGAAAGTCAGGTTATGAAAGCTAGATTTAAGTATCGTATCTATCCAACACCGGGACAAAAATACCGATTAGCCAAGGTATTTGGTTGTGTCCGTGTAGTTTGGAATGATAGTCTAGCTTGTTGTCAAGAAAAGTATCAATTAGGAGAGAAGAAACCCACTAACTCCGAGCTACAAAAACAGTTGATCACTCAATCGAAAAACACTGAAGACAGAGAGTAGTTATCAGAAGTTTCTGCTATACCATTGCAGCAATCTTTAAATGATTTAAACCAGGCTGATCAAAATTTTTTCAAATCAACTAAAGGTCAACAGAAAGGTAGACCTAACCTATTAGACCTCCTAAATTTAAAAGTAGAAAGTCACGCGCAAACTGCTAGGTTTACACTCATGATGATTTAAAGTTTGTCAACATAAAGTCTATTTAGCTAAGATTGGAAAGCTGAAAATTGTTTGGTCAAGAGATTTACCTGCTGCTCCATCATCAGTAACAGTAATCAAAGATTCCGCTCATAGATATTTCTTGAGTTTTGTAGTAGAAATACAACCAGAAATCTTACCTCAAACTGATAATTCAGTAGGTATAGATTTAGGTATTAAAACCTTTGCTACATTTAG
>NZ_RCBY01000642.1 GCF_003838195.1 Okeania hirsuta | reverse complement strand
TATAGTCAAGCAAACAAATATCATGTTGATTTTTTTTCATTGCTGAAGTTGCTAGCAGTAGTGCTTCTTATGACTTAGGAGAAAAATTGAAAGTTTATCGATGCAACCAAGTACAAGAATATTTAGTCTGGCAAGTTTACGAACAAAAAATTGATTGGTTTCGGTGGCGAGAGGGAGAATATATTAATTTGTCAATAGATGAACAGGGTATTATTAAAAGCGAAATTTTTCCTGGTTTATGGTTATCGGTATCTAATTTAATTTCAGGTAATTTAGTAGAAGTAAACTCAGAGTTACAAAAAGGTTTAAAAACATCCGAACATCAGAAATTTTTAGCACAGTTAAATAAGTAATATCATGTTCCCCCTCCGGGGGAGCTACGCTAACGGTTGAAGACTTATTCTTGTTTGACAAGCACTTAATACTACTAATTATGCTAGTAAGTTTAAGTTTAAAATTTTGAATATATTAGCTCTATTTCCACTAAAAAAATGGTTAAGTGATCGCCATTTAATATTAAGGGATGAAATTAATTTGTAAGCATTCAGCTATTAGCAGTTAGCTCTTAGCTTTTTAATGAATGAACCAAGTATCGCAATGAGCGCTCAGGTATTTACAATGTCCAGCTCAAAGTGCAGTAAGCGAAAAGGTGTACAAAAAATAATGTGTAACCCACATTCCGCACCACAAAATGTAGTATCGAATCAGGAGTCAGGAGTCAGGAGTCAGGAGACAGGAGACAGGAGACAGAATTTTAGCAGAAAATCATAGCTGCCGTGATTGAGTAATCATGTATAGCAAGTATTTATGCGTAAATTTTTTACTCGGAATTTGATCAACGAAAAAAGTAATTAGACTTCT
>NZ_RCBY01000641.1 GCF_003838195.1 Okeania hirsuta | reverse complement strand
ATGCGCACTCCTGTGAGGCAAAAGTGGGAAAAGCATTTCCCTCTCTAAGGTTCATCATCAGTATATATCCTAACTAACTCGTTCCTTGCTATACATAATAGACTTGTCGCGAAATAAGAAAAATCTAACTTCATCTTTTGTTCAAATTACCAGAAAATTGGGTTGAAAGCCTCCCCCTAAAAGGGGGACTTTTAAATTGATTTTTCTTTGATAAGTATGTTATCATGTTGTTAGTTTGAAAGTCAGGTTATGAAAGCTAGATTTAAGTATCGTATCTATCCAACACCGGGACAAAAATACCGATTAGCCAAGGTATTTGGTTGTGTCCGTGTAGTTTGGAATGATAGTCTAGCTTGTTGTCAAGAAAAGTATCAATTAGGAGAGAAGAAACCCACTAACTCCGAGCTACAAAAACAGTTGATCACTCAATCGAAAAACACTGAAGACAGAGAGTAGTTATCAGAAGTTTCTGCTATACCATTGCAGCAATCTTTAAATGATTTAAACCAGGCTGATCAAAATTTTTTCAAATCAACTAAAGGTCAACAGAAAGGTAGACCTAACCTATTAGACCTCCTAAATTTAAAAGTAGAAAGTCACGCGCAAACTGCTAGGTTTACACTCATGATGATTTAAAGTTTGTCAACATAAAGTCTATTTAGCTAAGATTGGAAAGCTGAAAATTGTTTGGTCAAGAGATTTACCTGCTGCTCCATCATCAGTAACAGTAATCAAAGATTCCGCTCATAGATATTTCTTGAGTTTTGTAGTAGAAATACAACCAGAAATCTTACCTCAAACTGATAATTCAGTTTGAGGTAAGATTTCTGGTTGTATTTCTACTACAAAACTCAAGAAATATT
>NZ_RCBY01000640.1 GCF_003838195.1 Okeania hirsuta | reverse complement strand
TTATCCTTATGATTAGTGGGTTAGTTTCATTAAACTCATTCACGTCAGCTATATGTTTAATGGTGTAACTAATGCCTTCAAACAAAAAAGGACGGCCAAAATAATATACTGTTGAGTCTCCTTCTGCAAGAATTAGATTGAATCTTTTGTCGTCAATGGGGCTTACTTTTAGACTTTTGCCATATGCTTTTTCAACCGGATAACAGTTTCGAGTTCTATGATTTGTTGAGGATGATAAATCTCAGTGGGTCTTGATCCTGCCTTCCGCAAAATAAGTCACGTTAATTACCCAGAGAGTCTACAACTTTGCATCAAACTCCGAGATTTCAGTATTGAAGTTCATGGAAATATTGGGTACAGAACGGAAGCCAAGTTCTTCGACCACGGCTTCTTCCGAAAGACTAGACTTTGTAGTTTGTCTTTAATAAAAGTGTACTCTTACATTGTATACAGTATCGTATATCTTAGACTTAGCCAAGCAGCGGAGATTTGCTATCAAGAGGCCAATGCGCAAACCAATACCAGTTCCGCAATAAAAGGAATAAGATTTCTCGGATGTCAATCCCCTCTTCTTTTGATTGCTTTCTGTTTTTGGAAATAAAGTTTGATCCATGCAATAATTATCTTGTCAATGTAATGATGAGGGCCACCAGCGAAAAGGTGGCGGAACCATAGGCAATAAAGCGCTGCGCTGGATCGGCAACAAGCGCTGTTTTCACCTGTAGTGGCTCCACATAAATGACATCATTCTGCTGCATGTAAAAGTAAGGCGAGCTGAAGATTTCTGGGGATTGCAAATCTAAACGGGCATACTCTCTTTTCCCACTCTGCTCACGCATTACCAAGATGTTTTTTCGGTTCCCATA
>NZ_RCBY01000064.1 GCF_003838195.1 Okeania hirsuta | reverse complement strand
CCCACCCTGTGGAGGAGTGGGGAAACCAGCACCCCCTTACCAACCCCCTTATGGTTGTAGAGGTAGCCATCGTATCCAGTGTTGGCAGATGGACTTCCATCTCCCTGTAGGTAGAATTTGTCCTGAACTGCATCGAAGGTAATTGTACGATATTGTTCTATCTCTTCATTATTTGTAGAATTATATATTGTATCCGCGTATGCAAATGGCGGCTGTTGAAATTCTGGCTGATTTGTTTGATCTTCACGCTTAAGTGTACATGAATTTTTAAACTCTATGGTAGAAACAGGTTGCTTTGTAAAGGTACTGACAGCAGGTCGTACATAACCCTTATCATCAGCGATCGCTTCCCCTGTAAAGGTACTGACAAAAGTAAACGTCCCTACTAAGAACACAATCAGTACCCTGCGTAGGAACAGGTATAAATGGTTCATAAATTTAACCTAGAAAATACTTTACTATAGTCAGTATGACAGTATGTCAAACTTAGTACCAAACTTTGTAATAAAACTTTGCATTAGGGATTTTTTGACAAAGAAATGCACCGCTTTTGATTGACCATGATCTCCGTATACCAAACCAATTCATTAATGAAAGATTCGAGTCTAGTTTGAAATTTTAAGTCAGACAAATCACCATTTTCATCAAATAATTCCTTCACCTTAGCAACAGGCAATTTATCAGGAATTGGTAATGCTCCTAAAGCCAGGCTAACTAATCGTAATTGTGCCAAACCATCAAGTCTTTCAAATCTTCCAGAAGAGACCGTACAAATACCAATAGGTTTATACTTTAAAGCCTGGGGTTCCAGATAATCAAGGGCATTTTTTAATACTCCTGGATAGCCATTTTTGTACAGGACTTACGCAAGGACACTGAGGAATATCTTTCTTTTCTGGTGTCTATGAACAACAACAATATCGCTTGGGCGAGCAGATTTATTCTGATTTATTTCCAAATTTAAAACTGCAATTAGACGACGTTATGCCAACTTCAGAATTCTGAAATAAAGCTCGAAACATTTAGCGCGATCGCTCTTTTTCCTTGAAACTATTCTGCAATGATATCATATCCGCTTGAATACTTATTCTTTGGTGGAAGGAAGGTCCCCCCTAACCCCCCTTTGAAAGGGGGGGAGAGGCAGAAGGTTTTCTTCTTGGTGTTTGACATAGATTGATTCTGGGTATGATTTTGCCAAAATTGAGGGGAATAAAACTCTAAAAGTCCCCCAAAATTGGGGGATTTAGGGGGCATGAACCAGAACCAAACAATCACGCATTCATACTTCAATTCAGCAACGCCAGCCTTTTTATTGCAGAGGTACTGATAACTGATAACTGAAATGACCCTCACTGGTTATACTAGAAAAGCTAAATGTCTTTAACCATCGCCCAAACTGGGATAATCTATATAGCCTTCTTCACCACTGGTATAAAAAGTATTACGATTGTATTTGTTAAGCTCGGCATTCAGAGCAAAGCGTTTAGGCAAATCGGGATTCGCTACAAACAGACGACCATAAGCTACGAAATCAGCAGTGTTATTTTGGAGAGCTTCCTCTCCTGTGTCGCGAGTATATCCACCTGCAGTAATAATTGCTCTACCAAATAGCGGACGGAAAAATTTGGCTCCCAAACCTTTACCATCATCTTCAACTGTTACGTTACCTTTGATACGGGGTTCAACAACATGAAGATAACCTATCCCCAAGCGGTCTAATTCTTGCGCAACATAATTGAAAGTAGCTGCCGGATTAGAATCGTGCATATCGTTGAAGGTACTACTAGGAGATAAGCGCACCCCTGGTAGCAAATAATTCAGAAGTCCTTCGGCAAGTTTGTTTAGATGGTGCTGGTTTGATTTTAATGCCAACCTGGTTAATTGGAGAAGATATCCGTGGGGGTCTTCTCGAAGCTGTACTTAATGATTTTCAGTTCTATCCCCACATAGATATGGATACAGGTATTTACGCACTTTATCTACCGAATCGTCGTAATTCCTTGAGAGTTAAAACTTTCATTGATTTTTTAACTCAACGCCTTGGTAACTCACTTCTATGGGAAAAATTTTGAACAATATGTAAGCATTCAGCTATTAGCACTCAGCTATCAGCAATGTGAGTAATAGACATCTCCATAAAATAGGGAACAGGAAGGAGAAATAATTGACAATTAATTTATGGATAATAATTGATTTGATTTTTAATTTCCACCAGATTTCAATGAATAATTAAGAGCTGATAGCTGACCGCTGTTTGCGCAGCATTCCGGAGGAAATGCTTACAACAATACTTGGCAATTTTAAGAGAAAATCTAAAAATAAACGCCTATTAGCTGATTTTGAGATTATTGTAGAAAATCAGCTCTAAAAATCACCTTTAGTGCTACTATAAATTATAAATTCTATTTTCTAGCACAGAATAATGAATAACAAAAATCTAGCAATAACTTTAGCTACAGTTGTTTTTCTAGCAGCCTGTGATGTTGGTAATAATAGTCATATTAAACTTAAACGTGATGGCTATCACAGTTCTAGTTATCCTAACTATATAAATCGTAGAAAAGTAGGAATTAAAAATCACATTCCAGCTAATTCTAATACCAGCTATGTTGTCAGTTATTGTCAAGAATTTATGGAATACGAAATGGGAATTCCTCGTAATAGTCGGTGGTCTTCAAGAAAAAATATAACTGAATCTACATCTGGTTGGCAATGGCAAGGTTGGGTAGAATTTGATGGGGAACGAAGCAATTTCATTTGCAATATTGATAACAATGAAGTAACAGCATATTTTCATAAAGAAACTTATCCTGATTATTTCCCCGATCATTTTTATGGAGGTGGCGATAGAATGAATAAAAGTAATATTAGTGTGGTAAGCTCTTGTAAAGAATTTATGCAATATGAAATGGGAATTCCTAGTAATGGGCGGTGGTCTTCTACTCAGAATGTGACTAAAACTGCTGAAGGTTGGCAGTGGCAAGGATGGGTAAATGTTTATGGAGAAAAAAATAAGTTTGTATGTACTGTTGATCCTAATGGAGTTAGAGTTGCCACTAATTTTGAAGACTCCTACAATTATGAATATGAATATAACTATACCTACTAAGTAGGGTCTGCTGAAAAAATTGGTTGCTGGGAGTAGGACACGGGGACGCACCAGACGCGGAGATGGGGGGAACAGGCAACGGTTTCAGCCATTTTATGTGAAGAAATTTTCTTGAATTTCAGCAGAAAATTTCAGTATTTTGAGGGAAATAAGAGCCATAAACTTGGAGATAAACTGAATATAAAAAGCTCCATTACCGTCAGCTATCCTGACTTTTAGTTTTATGAGCGCAAGCCCTAAGTAACTAATAAGTATTATTAAATGTACCGAATAATTCAGGTTTAAAGCCTCTTCTTTAAATAATATGAAATACGTTAATGTTTACTACCAAAGATTGATAGAGAGATGAGGAGATTTGTAAGTAGCACAATTTTTTATATGAAATACAAAAAATAAAGAAAAAAATCCTGTTAATCAATCCTATTCTTTTTCAGGAGAGGTAATAATTAATTATTAATTGTTGAATGAGCAAACTAAAGCTTCAAATTTACTAAGGTAAGGATAAAATTGGTGGCTCTAGTATTGCTTCATTACTCTTTGCATAGTCCGTTTATCGTCTCGTTGTTTAATAGTTTCACGCTTATCATGGAGCTTTTTACCCTGTGCCAAAGCAATATCAACTTTTACCCAACCACGCTTAAAATACATCCTCAATGGTACTAAAGTTAATCCCTGCTGTTCTACCTTACCAATCAATTTACGAATTTCTTGTTTGTGTAACAATAGCCTCCTACTACGACGAGGTTCGTGATTGAAAAATTCTCCTGCTTTTTGGTATGGAGAAATATGAACGTTCAGTAACCATGCTTCATTATTACGAATTAAGGCATAACCATCTCGTAAATTAACCTTACCTTCTCGGATTGATTTTACCTCTGTTCCTTGTAATGCAACACCAGCTTCATAAGTTTCAATAATATGATAGTTAAATCTAGCTTGGCGATTATCACTAATTATTTTACGTCCTTCACCACTTTTTTTATTCATAAGATATTTTAAGTACACTTAATTTTTTGTCTGTAATTTTTGATTATAGCAGAAGAAAGAAAGAAGAAGGAAGAAGGAAGAAGGAAAAGTCTTACGTTGTCTGAGTTTTCAACCTTTGAACTGTCCTAAGCTTTCCTTCGACTGCTATATACTACAAAATTATTAACTATAGAAAACATCAAAAGTTTTAGGTGAGGCGGTCAGCTTTTTTCACCTACTACCTAAAACCTTCTTAACTCTGAAAATTATCCTGGTATTTCTAACAGAGACCGCTCTAAAACAATCATCTCAGAATTAATCACTGAACTACGAGCTATAACTCTACCTAGAGAGTTCATAACTTGTAACTTATTAAAGTCTAAATCTTGTGCTTCTTGAAACATTTGCTTAACTAATTTATCTTGTTCTTCCTCAGTTTTGTCATACCAATCATTATTTAGTTCAACAATTAATAAACTACTGGGAAAATTAACTCTTAAAGATTCAATAATTCCAGCACCATATTCATTAGTAAGGTCATCAATTTGATTTTGAATTGACACAATTAAAATTTGCTCTGGTGTCAACTTTGGAGGTCCAACTATAATTGGTTCCACAGATTCAGGTGCTTCATCAAATGAATCTTCAGATACTTCTGGATCTACTGTAAGAGCTAGAGACTCTTCCGGGGCGATCGCTTCTATTTCTTCAGCTATAGGAATATCCGTCGGGGCGATCGCTTCTATTTCTTCAGCTATAGGAATATCCGCTACCTCAGTAGCAGGTTGACCAGAGGAAAAAGAAACAAAAATAATCACCACAATGAGGACAAAAATACCAGCGATCGCCCCTGTTAATAACCCATCAGAAAGCTTCTGACTTAGGGACGCTGGTAATAAGGAACGAACTAATCCTAAAACCTGTTGTCCAATACTAGGTTTGGCCACTACTGATTTTTTCTCAGTAGTAGATTGTTGTTCAGGTGGACTTTGCGGTGTCACGGAAGGAGTTTCTGTTGACTCTTGATAGACTGCTTCAGTTTCAGGTTGTTCTAAATTTGGTTGCTGTGGTTGGTCTTCTGACATTTACTTTATACCTTTTGGACTAAACAAATCGATGGATAAAACGATAAATTAATAAAAGACAAATTAGTATTCTGGACTATAGTCCTTTTTCTACTTAATTTATTTTCTCAAACGATGAGTATTAAAGGTCGTCAATTTTTATTTTTAAGTAGTCTCAGCAGCATTAGTGTTGTTGGTATATGCAGCAAAATAGTAAAAATTATTAATTTTTTTAGTCCTACTAATGCAGTGACATTAAACAATTCTTCCTCTGTTCAAACAAACCCTATTTTCAGATTTGTTTCTGTCGCTGATACTGGTGCAGGAGGCAAAGATCAATTTGCTGTAGCTGAAGCTATGGGGCGTTATTTTTTAAAATATCCTTTTGACTTTGTAATTCTTGGTGGGGATAATATTTATGAAGATGGAGAAATTGAAAAAATAGAAGATGTTTTTGAGAAACCATATAAATTTTTATTAGAAAAAGAAGTTAAATTTTATGCCTGTCTGGGCAACCACGATATTCGTACTGAAAATGGAGACTTGGAACTCAAATATCCAGGTTTTAATATGGCAGGAAGATACTATACTTTTCAGTATCACCCAATTCAATTTTTTGCCTTAGATACTAATATTAATGCTGACTGGGAAACCGAATTAAAATGGTTAGAAAAAGAATTGAGTAACAGTGAAGCACCTTGGAAAATAGTCTTTGGTCATCATCAAATTTATTCTTCTGGAATGTATGGGTTAAATGAAGATTTTATTCAAACTTTAACTCCTCTATTTAAAAAATATGGGGTTCAGCTTTATATTAATGGGCATGAACATGATTATGAAAGAACTAGCTCAATTAATGGTACTACTTATTTAATTTGTGGTGCGGGTGGCAAACAACGTCTTGTAGGGAAATCAGAGTGGACTGAATATTCTACAAGTGATTTTAGTTTTGCTGCTTTTGATGTTTATGAAGACCACATCATTGTTAGAGGAATTGATGTAAATAATCGTGTTTTTGACGAAGGTATAATTAACCTGAGTTGAAGGAAATTTTATACTAGAAGGAATAGGAGTCAGGAGTCAGTCCTCAGGAGTCAGGAGGGAAGAAAGAAGAAGAAAGAGGAATAGAAGGAGAAAGTTTTTTGGTCGTGTAAACGGAATGGAGTTCTATCACGCTCTTATCTGGACATGATATCATACCTCAAATTACCAACGCCCTATTTTACTTTGAACTATAAAGCGATTGATTGATTACTGAAAAGAGAAAAGCTTTAAAAGTGCAAACTTGCCAGTGATATTTGGGTTTTTAGGTATTCAGCAACCGCCTGTAATTTGAAAATATTTTCAAATGATGAAAAAATTACATATCACCCCGTAATGATGCAACGCCTTTTTATCATTAGACATCTGGTGAAAATTCAAAATCAAATCAATTATTATCCATAAATTATCAATTACTCCCCTCCTGGGAGGGGGAGGGGCGAGGGGTGGGTTCCCTGTTCCCTGTTGCCTCTTTTCTGGAGATGTCTACTAATTTAAGACGGACATGATATAAATATTTATCCCCCAATTTTTTACTATTCAACCTTCATTTGGAGGCATTTCCTTATTTGTAAATCGCTGAATTATAATTTGTATAGCTAAGGCGATTAAACCTAAAGTAACCATCGCACACATACAAGTAGCGAAAGCAATAACTCCCACCACTAAAGCACGCACAGCAGTCGAAATATTCACCACAAAAACATTATCTGAAATAATAGGTTTATTAGCAAATGTCTCAGAAATAGATTTCATTAACATATAGGCAAGTGTGGCTAATCCACCAGCAATTATCGCACTAGCCAAACATTGTAAAGGATTGACATTTGAAGTAGATTTTTCTTGAGATTTAGGAGTTAAATTTGTCATATATTTTGAATAGTTGAAGTCAGAATAAAAATTGTTTGTAACTATAATAGAGAACATGGAATAGGAAATAGTTGGAAAAACATTGCCTAGCCTAATATCGATGGTCAGTATAAATCCTAACAGGTCTGGCTATTGCTATATTAGAATTATGGGAAAAATGAAAATTAAATATAGCAGTTTATAACTTGGCAAAATAAAATACAGATTTCTAGAGTTTTCAACAACAACAAACAGAGAATAATAGTTATTAATTATTGCCAATTCAAAGTATTATATGTTCCTTCTACCTTCTACGTCCTGCCCTCTTCCCTCTTCAATGGGCAATAGTAATGCCACTAGAGTTAAACTGTGCTATCCAGAATTCTAGACCGGGGTCAGCCATTTTTGCTTTTACTGTGGCCTCAACTTCCTGTGCTTGAGCAAGAGATTCTGTCAAAGCAAATATAGTAGGTCCAGACCCCGACATCATAGCTCCTAAAACATTTTGGGAGGCAAAAGCTTCTCTTAATTTTAATAATTGCGGATATTCTGGTAAAGCCACCTTTTCTAAATCGTTGTGCAATAGTTTACCAATTTCTATATTGTCTTGGTGAGCGATCGCTGAAACCATTGGTCCAGAATGTACTCTTTGTATACTATTTTCCCGAGCTTCAGTATCATCAATATAAGTATGACCGAATTCTTGACGATAAGTGCGATAACTCCAGGGTGTAGAAATAGAGAGATTCTTGTATTTAGCCAAAACCACATAAAGTTGGTCTAAATTTGGTAGTGGGGAGAGAACTTCGCCACGTCCAGTTGCCAATGCTGTACCGCCACTAATACAAAAAGGAACATCTGAACCCAACTGTGCCCCCAACTCTTGCAACTCTCCCTGAGTTAAACCAAGTTCCCACATTAAATCTAATCCCACTAATACTGCTGCTGCATCTGTGGAACCTCCTGCTAACCCTGCTGCTACAGGAATCTGCTTATTGATAGTAATTTCAACGCCACCGTACCTGGCAAATACATCTGGAAATTGTTTACCGAGCAAGGAAGCTGCTCGGTAAGCAATATTGTCAGCATCAGCAGGAACCAGAGGATGTTCGCATCGAACCACAATAGTTTCAATTCCAATGGCACGAATATCTATTCTGTCTGCAAGACTAATGCTTTGCAAAACCATTGCTAATTCGTGATAACCATCTGGGCGATCGCCTATAATTTCCAGATACAGATTGATTTTAGCAGGAGCAATTAATGAATAGGAGCGCATTTTAGCTAGTTTAGTATTAGATATTTTAACTCGAAGGAAGTAAAGGAAAAGGTTAATTTTTTGACCAAAATCATCTCTAGCTACTTCCAAGTGGCAAGAATTTATATTCCTAAGGTTCTTACTTTACTTTAATTATTATAATTTATAAGTTTATTGATTAAATATCAATAGACATTTCCTCCAAAAGAGGGAGTAGGGAGTAGGGGGAAATAATTGATAATTATTGATAATTCATGTGCGATAGTTGATTTTATTTTTCTTTTTTACGATCGCCAGATGTCTAATAGTTTATAAAAAAGTGCTAATGATAGTTATTCTGCCTGATTAAAAGCTGCAAAAAATTTACCCAGCTAGCATCTCTAAAACTGGATATATTCCCCGGTCATAACTATCTTGATTTCGCTTAATAAACCATAATCAAAATCTTCTTATCCCTTGTTTCTACTCCCTATCCCAATATCTATGAGACATGATACTAATCAGATTTTTTCAGTTTAGATGGTGAAATAGGTAGATCGTTTAGTGGAGGATAATCAGGAGAATCTCCCACTAATTCAGCTAATGCTTCTGACATGGCTTTCGGGTCCATAAATAGAACCTTAGAATTAGCACTTTCACTTAATTTCTGATTAGTTTCTAAATATCTTTGAGCAATCAGAAATTGCATAAATTCTGGACTATCTGGGCGCAAATTTAAAATTTTGGAAAGAACCTCTATAGACTCTGCTTGTCCTTGAGCTTTAGCAATAGCAGCTCTTTTTTCTCCCTCTGCTTGTTCAAGCATAGCTTTTTTCTCACTTAAAGCTACCCTTTCCGACTCCATTGCTGCTTGCACTTTTTCAGGAAAAATAATATTTTGAACCTCGACACGAATCACTTTGACACCCCAACTAGAAGTAGCTTCATCCAATTTCTTCAACAAAGCTTTATCAATTTCATCTTTTGTAGATAAAACTTCTTGAAGTGGCAAGCGACCAATTTCAGAACGCAGAGAAGTTAAAACTATATTATCAATAGCATTTTCTACGTCTTCAATTGCATAATACGCTCTCTCGATTTCTATAATCTGCCAGTAGACTACTGCATCTACCTGCAATGTCAAATTATCATTAGTAATGACTGACTGAGGGTCAATATCCAAGACCCTTTCGCGGATGGTATCAACATGAGCTATTTTTTCTACTAGAGGTAGAACAAACTGAAGTCCAGGCTTCAAAGTGCGCTTATACTTACCCAAGCGTTCTACTAAAGCCTCATCTCCTTCATCAATAACTTTTACAGATGAATTAACTGTATAACCAATGATTGCAGTTGCTATAAGAGCCACAAGATATTGAAGCATAAGATGTTAGAAATTAGGTTAATTATTTTGATACTAGCATTATCAATTAAAAAGTAGTCAAGTCAAAAGTTAACAATTTTCTTTTTGGCTGTTGAGATTGGGACTTAAACGAAAAATTTTAGCCCCAATCAAATCTAAACCCTCGAAGCTATTGTTTAACAAATAAGTAGAAAATCTAAAATTATTAATAATTGTCCCAATAATCACAGTTTTTGATTTTTACTTAAATTAGTTAGTTAATAATCTGAAATTTTATTCTTGAGGAGTATATATGGTAAATGCTGCAGAACAGGCCAAAAATTTTCAAGTAGCTAGTAAAATTGCTTCAGTAGTAAATTTATTTAAGTCCCAGTTTGCAGATGTTAAGGTCGATCTCAAGCCCTGGATGAACGATCCAGATACTTTGGAGTTAGTTGACCCAGATTCTATAGATATTGGTTTTCATTTGCCTGGTAGAAGTAGGTCTCTGGAAAGTCGTTGTTTATTGGTGCAAATTCGTTTATATCAAGATCCTATTGAAGCTTATTCTCGTGTAATTGGAGTGGAAGTTGCTGGTTACGATCATCGCGGAGAACAATGGAAATTATCAACGGTGGGTGGCTGGCATTTTGTGGGAAATACCCAACCCACAACAGAATCTGCTGCCAAACTGAAATATTTCTGTCGGCAGATTTTTGAGCTATTCAATAATGATGATTTGGCTGCTTAATTGGGATTAGCCAAAACCTTTTGGTTCTCGATCTTGGAAGATTTTACCAAAAAAATGGGTTTAAAGCCCCGCCCTTCTAGGGCGACTTTTTAGCTTTTTTTTTCAATAGATATGTTATCATGCTGTTAGTTTAGATAGGAATTATGAAAGCTAGATTTAAGTATCGTATATATCCAACACCGGGACAAAGATACCAAATAGCAAAGCTATTTGGTTCTGTCCGTGTTGTTTAGAATGATATCCTAGCTTATTGTCAAGAAAAGTATAGATCGGGAGCAAAGAAACCCACTAATTCTGAACTACAAAAACAGTTTATTACTCAGGCTAAGAAGACTGAATGTAGAGGGTGGCTCTCAGAAGTTTCCAGCATACCATTGCAGCAATCTTTGAATGATTTAAACCAAGCTTATCAAAACTTTTTTAAATCAACAAAAGGCCAGAGAAAAGGTAAACCTGTTAAGCCTCCTAAATTCAAAAGCAGGAAATCAAAACAAACTGCAAGATTTACAAAAGGAGGGTTGAAAATTGGTCAACATCAAGTTTATTTAGCTAAGATTGGAAAGCTGAAAATTGTTTGGTCAAGAGAGTTGCGTGCTGCTCCATCATCAGTAACAATTATCAAGGACTCAGCTAATAGAGTTGTCGCTTTATAACTGAAAAAAATCCCAAAAACCTTGTTTTGTAAGGATTGTAGCTATTGGAAAATAAAAATGCTTGGAATTATTGCTCTGTCTAGGTTAGAGTGATTTTTTCCCTTTATTTAGCGACAACTCTAATAGATATTTCTTAAGTTTTGTAGTAGAAATTATACCAGAAACCTTGGCTCATACTGATAATTCAGTAGGTATAGATTTAGGCATTTCTACCTTTGCAACCTTGAGTAATGGTACAAAGATTGATGCACCAAAACCACTCAAAAAACAATTAAGAAGTAGCCTGTTTCAGAGGAGCTGTGCTAACGAAAGTTAAGCAAGTCATTATCTAATAAAACTCAAGGGTCTAAAAGGTATGAAAAAGCACGGGTTAGAGTAGCTAAGTTCCATGGTAAACTGCAAAGATACAAGAACTAATTTTTTGCATAAATTATCTACTAAAATAATTCGTGACAACCAAACAGTTGTTTTAGAAGATTTGTTTGCAAAGGATTCCGAAGGAAACCTTTCTGGCATGGTAAAAAAGCGGTGCGACTCCGCAATGACGCCAGTCGCAAGGGAACACGCACCAAGAGACCGCAAATTATCCAGAGCTATATCCGATTTAGGTTGGTGACAATTTAGAACTTTCTTAGAAGGAAAAGCTGAGAAATACGCTCGTGATTTTAGAGTCATTAGCAGGTGGGAACCTACAAGTCAAGTTTGCTCAAATTGTGGCTTTAAAGGTGGCAAGTTAGACCTTCAGATGCGAGAATGGGAATGCCTTAACTGTGGCGCAAAACACCATAGAGACTAGAATGCAGCAATAAATATATTAGTCGCGGGCGGGCAGTCCGAGACAAAAAACGGACCTGGAGGCAAGCGTAACCTACCCCCATCCCTTCCTAGGAGGGGAGTAATAGGGGTGGGTGCAGCACCCAATGTTAGCGGAGTTTTGCGCCAGCAAAACGTCAACCCACCGAATAACTAAGACTCGGTAGGAATCTCCGTGCCTGCCTCTTGCCTCCTGCGGAGGAGCTGCGCTAACAAAGGAGTATTCCGATCGGAATGCTGCGCAAACGCTAACAGGCCGGAGAGGATGTCAAGGATAACTTGAACTTCTGGCTTTCTTGTATCCATAAACGCCCTCCCCCTGCCTGACTTTTGTTAGGTTTGTGGGGATGATATACAATTTTGCAATATCCTAATATTTCACCTTCTTGAAAACTAGACATTAGCATGGTTTGTCTCGGAATGTTAACAATGTTTGCTATGGCTTTGACTTTTTCTCAAGTTTTGAAAACTGATAACTACTTTTTTCCTATCATCATTATAAAAGTTTTTCTGCTTAATACTTGTTCTTTTAATAAATAGTAATTGGTGGTAGATTTGGCTGAGGATTAGCAACTCTTCTCAATAATTCTTGTCTAGCTTGTTGAGGATTTTGACCATTAGGAACTTGATATAATAATCTACAAGAACCATCTTGAGGATTAGCAGCACAAATCATTGGCTGTCCATTTTTAGAAATACTGACAGTGATACTTCGATATCCGTTTCTTTGTTGAGTAGATAAAATTCCAGATACTCTAGTACATCTAGTCAGAGCATCTTCTCCTGATTCGGTAAAATAATTATTAGAATTCCAGAGAATAATCGGAATATTTTTGCCTTGTTTAGTGGCTATTGTTGCTGGAGTTGCCCCGATTTTCCCACAGAAAAAATTAGTAGTTTGAGCTTCAGCAGAACGATGATTTATAGGAATATTTAACAATCCAATTACTGTGGCAGCAACAATAGAAGTTAATGATAAAATTTTCATTGATTATAATCTACATAGATAACAATACTAATATTCTATAAATTTATATATAGTTCTTGACTGTCAGTAATGGCATTTAAGCAAATTTTTTTTTAGTATACTTGGGAAATTATGGAAGCTTTGATTATCAGTGATTCTTGTGTAGTTATAATTTCTAATTAATAAATTACTTGCTTTGCTTATATTCCTTATTCAATTTATTATCTGCCTTAACTTCGGTTCAATAAAACCTTCCCAATAATAGCAGTCAATCAACCAGATATAATGTAGAATAATCAACTTATTGGGAGTGGGTTAAAAAATAGTGACTCAGTGTCAAACTAAAAACTTAGTCAAGATATTTTTGGAAAAATTCTATAGTGCGACTTTGGGCAAGATTAGTAGCTTCTAAGTTATAGTCTTTTCCTTCTATCCGAGCAAAGCCGTGATTAATATTTGGATAAGAATGTATTGTTACTAAAGGATAATTACTCAATTCAATTTTTAGTTGAGACTGAATTTCTGGAGAAACATATTCATCTTTTTCAGCAAGATGAAGTATTAATGGATTTTGAATATTAGCAGCTTCATCAAGATTTTTTTCAATGCCAACTCCATAATAACTAACGTTACATTTTGCTTGGGAACGAGTAGCCATTAAATAAGCGAGTTTTCCTCCTAAACAAAAACCTACACTGCCAATTTTGCCAGTACATTCTGGTAATTCTTTGAGAGTTTTCATTGTAGAAATTAAATCATCAATTCCTTTATTTTCATCAAAATGTTGGTAAAGTTCAAATGCTTTTTGCCAGTCATTCTCAGATTTATCGGTAAGTTCAATATCTGCTTCTTGACGCCAAAATAAATCAGGGACTATTGCCACATAACCTGCTTGAGCATATTCATCAGCTATATTACGCATTACTTCATTAACTCCAAAAATTTCTTGGATAATTATTAATCCAGGAGCAGGTGTAGAAGTAGGTGTTTTTAAGTAAGCGGAAAAAGTCTCGCCGTTATTACTGGGAATTTTAATTTTCATCTTGGTTAATTGATTTGATATTGCCGTTATATTTATAGATTACTTTAACATTATTCAGTCAATTCAGTTAGCTTCCTGCCGGAGGAACTGTGGGCTTCAATTAGTCTCTTGACAGAGGAGCTACCCTAGCTTCTTATCTCAAGGGTAATAAATGTTTGCTACATTTTTGCACTGCTGAGGAGTAGGGTAGTAGGGATGCTGCATGCAACGTCCGAGAGCGAGAAATAAACATAAGAATAATTAACAATAACTGGCTAATAATTATCAAAAAAGTAATTGATTATTTGTTAATTACTTAATAATTGAAGTGTCACTTGTAACTTAAGTATAGCATTCTTTTTTCACACTTGGTATTACAAAGGAATTACGTTATCAGGACTTCCTACAATATGGAGACGAGAAGATGCATAATTTAAAAAAGGGAGGCTTGAGACATGATTTTTTTTGTCTAAAAATAAGGAATGGTCTCAAAATAGCATTTAATAAATAATTTTGATATAGCAATTCCCAAGAGGTGTGAGGGACAAAATTTGTTTGTTTTATGGAGCATCGGATCTGCGAACAGGGAAAAGAATAGAATAGAAATAAAGATAAGTGTATACCTCATTAGTCTGAGAAACACTATAAAAATATTATTAATACTCTCGGTAATTGTTGATATTAAGAGTGAGTTAACAACTGGGAATTTTTATATTTCTTTAAATCAGGTTCAAGTTAATATAATCAAGCTAATTACTCGAATAGTTATACTTAAAATTTAATTTAACTAAATTTTGCTTGAATACAACATTTCCATGAAAAATAACAAAGAGAAAAGTAGTTTTTTCAATATAAAATTTTTGTGTACTTTATTCTCTATTACCTTTTATTCAAAAATATATTTACAATCCAAATGTAAATGCTATATATCTGAGAAATATCAAAGAGTAATATCTATTTCTTAGTTGAGATTTTTGATTCAAGAAAAAATTGAACTTATTTAAGCTATGATTACTAAATTATTGAGTTAAATTGGAGAAAATTTATCCATAATAAAATCAGAAAGATATTTAAGAGTGGACTTCAAAAAAAAATACTTGACAAAAATTATAAGTTTTGTTAAAAAAATGTTAAAAATTAACATACTTTAAGAGGATTTTAGATTGTGAAAGTAGCGATTGTTGGTTTTGGATTTAATGCAGAGAAAGCCCATGTACCAGTATATAGAGATCGTTCTGATATTCATCTCACAGCAGTAGTAGATCCAGTAACATCTAGGCGTGCAGCAGCGCTTCGACAATATGCAGATATCCGAGTTTATGAACAATTCAACGATTTATTAGAAGAATATTCTAGTGAAATAGACATAATAGATATTTGTTTACCTAATGCTTTTCATGTAGAAAGTATTAAACAAGCATTAGCAGCAGATAAGCACGTCTTATGTGAAAAACCATTAGTATTGAATAAAGCTGAATACTATGAATTAGTCAATATAGCAAACGAACGAAAACGTATTTTATATCCATGTCATAATTATAAATTTGCTCCTTCAATCGTTCACGCTGCCTACTTAATTAATTCAGGTGAAATAGGGATACCTTTATTTGCATCATTTAATATATTTGGTGTAGGTTTTCAACCAGGTGTACGGGGAAAAGATAAAGAACTATCTGGTGGTGGTATTATGATAGACCATGGTTTAGATGCAATTTCTGTTGCTCAAACTTTATTTGGTGGTTTCCCTCAACGTATATCTGCACATACTAGAAGTTTCAATGAAACAAATAGTCAACTTGAAGATGTAGCTGTTTTTTGCTTAGATTGGGAGAACAAATTAATCAATATTAGTGTCAGTTCTTTAGGGTCTATTCCAAAAGCTTATTACAGAATTCAGGGGACAGAAGGAGAAATTAGCATTGAAAATAATGATGTGTTTTTAAGTGTTAAAGATAAACCAGTTCAGCATATTTTTGTGCCTACATATTTTGACGATCCTGGTCATACTAATTGGTTTAATGGATTGATTGAGAATTTCCTAGATTGTGCTAATAATCCAAATACTGAACCATTCTCTTTGATGGAAGCTGGTTTAGTTCTAGAGATAGCTGAAAAAGCTAGTCATTCTAGTAATAATGGAGGTAGTTGGATGGGAATAGAATTTACTACTAAGTCATTACAAATGGTTGGTTAATTTATGACTAGGTATGGTTGATTAATTTATGACTAGGTTCTGAAACTAGGTCTAAAATTTAAGAAGGTGGTAGGTGGTAGGTTTTAGGTAGTAGATATTTTGCAATCTACAACTTATTACCTTCTAATTAACTTGGCAAAAAAAAATAGGTAAAAAGCTTCTTTTTGGTTATACTAAGGGCTGTAGTCCTACAAGAGGATGAAGATTAAAATATTTCTGATTTCAAGCTACTGAAAGATGGCGGTAGTTACTGTTAATACAGTTCCGACTCAGAAGGCTAATTTTTCACTTAAATGAAACCTTCAGAGCTTAGAGATGATCAAATTCCTAATTTTTTTTAGAACAAATTTATAAGCCTAGTTCTAGCCACTTTTTTAAATCTAGCATAAACAGAACTTACGCATGGACACTAAATCCAGTGAGGGCGAATGCCATTTGCGCTCCGCAAAGCTCCGAATTGCGCCCCTACATATGGCGTTTTCAAGGTCAAGCATGCGTAAGTCCTGATAAATATGATATGGCAATCCTAAATTATTCGTAATAATTTGACTATTCTCAAATCCGGTGTTCTATCAGGGTCTACAATATTTCACAACTTAAATAAGTTTCCTATATCGTTAGAGGTAAATTCGGTAGGACAAATTTTTGCTATTTATAACTTATATAGTTTTAGCTAAAAATTTATTGTTAATTAGTTGATATTGGTGCATTTTATAGTACTTAATTATGACTATTTATAGCAGAAAAAAGAAAGAAGAAGGAAGAAGGAAGAAGGCGATTAATTATCTAGGAGATAAGGAAAAATCTGGCCTTGTCTGAGTCTTAAGCTTTTGATATATCCGTGCCCTTTCCTTCGACTACTATATCAATTTAAATCAACTAAATATCAATCCTAAAATAATTTATTAGTTTTGCTATAAAAGAAAATATATTAATACCAAATTCATTTCTAAGTTGCATAGAATAATATATTAATCATAATTGAATGTAGATCTAGATAGACAAGTTAATAAATTTCATAATTCTGTGCCACCTCACATAAAATTTGTATAAGACAACGCTACCTACGACCTAACACCTAATTATGTGTAGCCTCATATAAAATTGGTATAAGAGTTTAGCAATAGGAAATTTTAAAGTCCAAACTATATAACTATGTTATCCAAAAAATTTCCGAAGTCTCACCGTTCACTTTTACTATTACTGAGTGAACGAATTATGGCATTACTAATTCTTGCTAATGTCATGTTAGTAATATTTGATATTACCTATATAAAAATCCGTCATTGGTACTTAAAAATAGATTTATACCTACAAACAATCACTGATACTCCTCAAAAAAAATATCTCCAAAAAGTAGATAATCTACAAGAGGAGTTAGAAAAGAATGGTTTAGAGTCACCAAAAGTAGAAAATTTATTAGACGATTTACGCATTAGTAGCTTTGAAATATTCATTAATCGTCCTCCATTTAAAGTCATTGATACTCATGGAAGTTTAGCAAAAATTAGGCAAATATTCACTACTCACACCAGAATAGAAAGTTTTTCACAAGCAGTACAGATGTTTTGGGATGAAAATTACTTAGAAACACAAGGTTGGCAAGGTCAGTTAGAATTTTTCAACCAAAAAATTCGTCCTTTAATATTATTGTATGAGCCAAAATTACAGTATGATTTAATTAAAGGAATAGAGCCATTCCGAGATTCACAAAATTATCTAATTGCAGTGAATGAACTAAAGATATTACTCGAAAAAAAAGGTCTAGAAGGAGAAGAAATAGAATCTTTACTACAAGAATTACGCAGTAGTAGTACGGAATTAATTGATAGAGATTATGATTTCCAGATAGTTAATCAGATTTTAGTTTTAACTCAAATAAAATACCGGATGAAGCAACATATTTATAGCCAGATTCCAGATAGTAATGTGAGTTTAACTCCTACTCTTCAAATTTTACATTCATTAAACCTGCTCCAATATTTAGCACCAGAAATTTTGTTGGCAGATAAATCATCAAAAATAGCGTTTAATACTTTCTGGAGTAGTCAATATCTAGAAAGATATCAATGGGAACAAGAGTTAGATTTTTTTTCAGAAAATATTCAATTTTTAATGCTCTCTTTTTACTTTCGTGATTTGGGTAAGGATGGGGAATTTGTAGATAGATTTTGGTTAGTAGATTTACCTTGGATGATTATATTTTGGATAGAGTTTATTGGGCGGACTTTACTAATTAGTAGTCGTTCTAATTTAAGTTTGTGGGGTACTGTTAAAAAGCGTTGGTATGATGTTTTTTTATTACAACCTTGGCTACCTTCACTGCGAATAATTACTGTATTTATTCGTTTACAGAAAGTTAAATTGCCAGACATGAAACAGTTCTACACAAATATTCGATTCAAACTTATTGGTAGTTTTGCTCAGGAAATAATTCAAGTTGTGGTAGGTGGGAGTATTAATCAGCTTCAGAATAATATTGGTAAAGGTTCTCTAAAAAAAGCTATATTTGAATCAAAAAATAAATCAGAGAAAGTTGATGTAGATAAAAATGACTATGGAAACATTCAGGAAATTATTAACAATATACTTGAAGTAACTGCTTGTAGAGTTCTTCCAGAAATTTCTCCAGATATTGAAGATTTTTTACGCTATCAAGTTGAAAAGTCTATGCAGCAGTTATCTATATATAGACGTTTACAAAAAATACCTTTTTTACGTCGTTTACCGGATAAAATTGCTAATAATTTAGTGATACAAATATCAAGTACAATTGCTACAAGTCCACAAAAAGTTTATCAAACACAACCAGATGCGGTAAGTATCAAACTTAGACAACAGTTAGTCAGACAGTTTACAACTAAGTTTCTATCAGAATTGCAAGAAAAACAAACTTTTGAAGAAATAGAAGTTTTAATGATTAATTGGCTTGAGGAAATTAAAAATAGTTACGTTAAACCATCAAATCAAACTAATTTACAACCTGCGGAAACAAATATTCCGAAAATTATACCTACAGAAGTAATTGAGTTAAAAGCTGGATATGAGAGTAAAAATGATGATTAATCGATCAGGATTTACTCATAACCAACATATATAGTTAACGGCCGTTACCCTATACAAATGGTGTATAATTTTACCTTTTGCGTAACTCCTGTTGATAAATTAGGGTAGGTTGAGTTAAGTAACGTTAGTGCAACTTATCCACAGGATAAACCCAACACTATAATCCCTAAAATTATGCCCAAAAAAACAAAAGTTATAATTAATAGAGAATTAAAATACAAAAGCTATGAATTAAATTTAGCTGGAGGTGTAAATAGTGGATCTTCTGAGAAAGATTGAATTAGGCGCGGGGTTAGTTACAATACTAACTGCATTTGTAGGTATACCTCTCTTTTTTGGTGGAATACGTGCAGATGTTAAAAACCTTAAAGAGCAAGTCAAAGACTTAAAACCTGAGAAAATAAGAGAAGAAAAGGATAAAGCTCTAAAAGATTTTGAGAAAGAAACAGAAAAAGTAATGGAGGAAGCTAAAGGGAAAATTGCCTCTCTGGGATCTATTGAAAATGTTAGAGTAATTGTTACAAAGTCTGATGCTGATAAATTTTGCTCATCTGTACCTGGAGCATTAGCTGCTCATGTACCACCTTCGTATCTTGGTAAGACTGGAAAAGAGATTTGTGCTGCTAATAATAGAGAACAGAAAAGTTGTTCTCAAGTGCCCTTTGTTTGGGTATCAAATAATAATAGGTACGACAACCGCATACATCATAATAAGGGTTGTAGTGAACCTGTGGAATATGCCTGGCCATGGGGCAAACCGTATTCAAATCCGAATACATATGGTGGTGAATGGCATCATGGAAGTACTTGGGTTGTGTGCTGTTCTAAGTAAAGGCATTTAGAGCAGAAGTAATACCAATTACCATAAATTTTGCGATATTTAGATTTTCTATTTCTAAATATTATTTGTTCGAGCAAATTCTTGATATTTGGTAACTTCAGTTATGAAGGAAAGTTATTTTTGCCAGAAATATTTAGGATAGGTGGTGCGTTACATTTCATTAGCGCACCCTACTGGACTATCAATTATCCATTATCAATTATCCATTATTAATCATGTCACTGGAATTGCTGAAACGACAATTTAATGTCAAAGAATACAATGAAATGCCTCAAGTTGGTATCCTCAAAGAAAATGAGCGCTTAGAGTTAATTCGAGGAGAAATTTTCCAAATGTCCCCAGTAGGTCGTCACCATTCCGCTTGTGTAAATCGTTTAACTCAACTATTTTCTCAAAAGTTAGGCGATCGCGTTTTAGTAAGCGTTCAAAACCCAGTTGAATTAGATGATTATTCCGAACCACAACCGGATATAGCTTTATTGGCACCGAAGGCAGATTTTTATGAATCTGGACATCCTAAGCCTGCGGACATATTCCTCATAGTGGAAGTTGCAGATACTACTATTAAATTAGACCGGGAAGTCAAAATTCCTCTCTATGGGGAAGATAATATTATTGAGGTTTGGTTGGTAGATATTAACGAACAATGTGTGGAGGTATATAGAAAACCTATTGCCAGTGGTTATGAACAAGTGCAAAAATTACAGCGGGGTCAAAGTTTATCTGTTCAAAGGTTTCCAAGTATTAATATTCAAGTGGATGAAATATTAGGATGAAATTTGGCTATTTCCTGATTTGATGGTGGCAAGCATAAAGATAGCAAATGGTTCTATATTTTATTGATTTGGGTTAAGCGAAAGCGCAACCCAAGCTACAGTTTTATAAATAATTATTTTCAAAATAATATTACTCCTTTGACACTTTTTCTGCTTCTACTATATTTAACGAATTAATATGACTATTCATTTGAGTTAAATATTTCTCCAGCAACAAATAATCTCTAGATTTAAGTAAAGGGTCATTTTTATTAGTAACAACTTCTTCTAAAGGCAAAACCCGAAAGTTTAATTTTCCATTTTTTCGATAACGATGTACCCATGTCGGTAAAGCTTCTACATCAGAAATTTCAATAGTTTCTTCTGGAAAACTTTTCTGAATATTAACCTGAAAAATTACTCCCAAATCAGTATATTTTCTAGTTTGATTGGAAATAAAGTTTCCCATAGAATAAATCGCAACAGCTTGACGAGTCTCTCCATTTTTTTCAGTAATTTTAAAAGTTTTATAAGGTTGAACTACATGAGGATGACTACCCAAAATAATATCAGCTCCTCCATTAACCAAACTTTCCACTAATTGTTTTTGTTTAGTATTAGGTAGACGTTGATATTCCGCACCAAAATGTAGAGAAACTGTAACAATATCTGCTCCTTTTTCTCTTGCTCTAGTAATATCTTGAATAATTTTTTGTTCGTCAATTAAATTTACCAGGTAATCTTTGCCTTTAGGAATAGGGATGCCATTAGTTCCGTAAGTGTAAGCTAAGAAAGCCATCAAAATCTCATTTTTTTCTACTATTAAAATCTGTTGAGATTCTGCTAAAGATGCTGCTGTACCTACTGGATAAAGGTCGCGATCGCGTAAATTTTCTAGAGTTTTCAACAGACCTTTTTCTCGTCTATCTAATGAATGATTATTAGCAGTAGTTAAAATATTAAAACCTGCCCATTTAATAGCATCAGCTAATGTTGCCGGAGCATTAAATAAAGGATATCCTGTATATCCAGATTCAGGTCCTGCTAATGTTGTTTCTAGATTACCAATTACCCAATCACCAGCAGATAAAATATCTTTTACTTCTGTGAAAAAAGCTTGATAAGAATAAGTTTTAGTTTGAGAATTATAACCAGATTTGATTTGCATACCGTGCATCATAATATCTCCAACTGCCATTAATTTTGCCTCGGTAATATAGGGAGTTGGTTCAGGCGATCTAGGTGACTCTACAGGTAAAGTTTCTGGTAGTTTTTCTGTTTTAGATTCGAGGGATATATTACAACTAGAAATAAATAGTATTCCACTCAGAAAAATAAACCTAATTAACTTCTTATGCTCAAAATTCCTGAATTTATCGATCCAAATAATCATTTTTAATTTACTCAAGTTATTGGAATTGTATGTAAGCATTCAGCAGTCAGCAGTCAGCTATCAGCTATTAACTGATTATCTTAGAAGTCGTCGCGGGGTAGCACCGCTTTGTCAAAGGGACATTTTCTGCAAAATATTTTTATTGCACTTATTATTCGTAACATTCTTTTTTCAAATTGGTATCACTAACTCCGAAGCTGCTTTCAACAATTAATAATTAATAATTACCGAATAATTAATAATTAATAATTAAATAATTCGCGCCTTGAAGCCTCCTCTTTTAAGAGAAAAAAAAGAAATAATATTTCCTTATATTCAATCCTCTCAGTTTTAACCAAAGGTAATTATCAATTATCCATTATCCATTAATGAACTATCCTTAAGTAAATAACTTTTTTTGATAACTATTAACCAGTTATTGTTAGTTATTCTTATTTTTACCGAATAATTAATAATTAATAATTAAATAATTCGCGCCTTGAAGCCTCCCCTTTTAAGGGGAAAAAAGCAGTCGAGGGATGGATGGGTTTCCTAACCATATCCAATCGACTAAGAGAAGAAATAATATTTCCTTATATTCAATTCCGTAACGGTTTTAACCAGAGTTAATTATCAATTATCCATTATCAATTATCAATTAATGAATTCTCCCCCACTCCCCTACTCCCTACTCCCTACAAAATAAAACCCATAGACTCTAATCCTTGCCTAATTCTTTTTGCTTCTGTAGGATTATATTTTTCATGTAAACTAATAGCCTTCCCAAATGCCTCTAAACTTTCTTGCACTTGACCAACTTTCAACAATACAACTCCCAAATTTTGATAAGCTTCTGCATAATTACTATCAAGCTGAATTGCCTTTTGATAAGAAGCGATCGCCTCGGTAAACCAACCCATTTCTTTAAATACCATTCCTCGGTTATAGTGAGCAACTGCAAAATTAGGGTCTATCTGTAAAGCAATTTCATAGTTAATTTTTGCATCCTGTAAATTTCCTTCTTCTTTCAACAAACTACCCAAATTATTGTATGCTCCCAACTTTAATTTCGGCATAACATTTAATTCTATTGCTATTTTATAATGACTCTTTGCCATTTCTATATCTTGTTGTTGTCGATAGGCAATAGCTAAGTGATAATGCAGCTCATACAAAATTGTTTTATCTATATCGGGGTCTTGTAAACCTCGAAATAGTAATTCCATTCCTTTCTGTTTTTCCCCAATTTCTATATACAAAGCACCTAATTTACTACAAACATAAACATCATTAGGATGATTACTAAAATAACTTTCCATCGCTGCTTTTGCTCTTTGCAGTTTATTTTTAGAAGTAATTTCTCCCTTTTGATAACCCTCATGTAAAACTGCTATATCTGGCAACGAAGCTATTTCCCAGTGAGATTCCTTCGCCAAAATCTCAGTAATACTATCATCAACGATGGCGTGATAAGGTCGAGAAAATTTTATTTCAGGATGATTTCTAAACAGACGAGAAACCAAAGAATATGGAGATTGTTGCGCCCCTATTTCCTCTCTAATTAAATTAATTAAAATGTAGCGATCGCTCTTTATTGCTTCCTGAATATGTGGAGCTATTTTTGGTGAGAGATATTCATCAGCATCTAATACTAAAACCCAATCACCAGTAACATATTTCAAAGATTCATTTCTTGCTGCTGCAAAATCATTACACCATTCAAAATAATGTACTTTTGCACCAAATTCTTGAGCTATTTCTGGCGTTCGGTCAGTTGAACCCGTATCCAAAACAACCATTTCATCAACCGTATCTTTCACACTTGCCAAACATCGAGGCAAGTTTTTTTCCTCATTTTTAACAATAATGCAAAAACTCAAATTCATATTTTAGCAATTAGCATTCAGCTATCAGCGATTAGCATTAAAATTATATCATTTCCGTTGGTATAAGTAGGGCTTGCGGATTAAATATCAAAGTATTGACTGATATTGGTTTGCTGCCTTTTTTTGCCTTTAAAAAGTGCAAGTTTTTCGGTCGCTCAAGCTCAAAAAGCTAGTATTTTGGGGCAATTATGGCAGAAAAATCACTCTTACAATTTTTCCGACTACCTCCTCTACAATTCCCATTTCTCCTGTCTCCTGTCCCCTGTCTCCTGTCTCCTACCCCTACTAAAAGACTTTTGAGCGCAAACCCTAAGTAATAGATAGGGAAAAAAACACCAATGAGAAACAGAATAAAAAAGCTACTTCTTCCCATTCCTTTTTATCTACTAGCAGATTCTAAAAGTCTCAAGTTTAGTCACAACAATAATTTAACTTCTGACTTCTGAATTATAACTTCAACTATAGCTTTTTCCTTTAATTTATAAAACTTACTAAAAAACCCCATTCTTACTCTACTTCTGAATGAGGTATGTTCAAAATATTTCTATTTCTAAGATAGCGATCGCTAATAAGTGGTCGTGCAAAATTAATTACACATCTATAACAAGCTAAATTATTTCCCTTCTCAAGAGCGCAAAGAATTAGAATAAGTAAATAATTTTGCTTAGGTACTTAATAGAATTTAATACTAATTATCTCTATGGTAGAATTACAGAATCGATAACATGAATCACACCATTAGTTGCAAGTACATCTGGAATAATTACATTAGCATCATCCACCTTTACACCTCTGTAGGAAACTTGAACATAGATATCATCACCTTCAACAGTTTTTACGTATCCAGATTCTAAGTCGCCAGATGTTACCTCACCAGGAACTACATGATAAGTGAGAATATCAATTAGTTTGTCTTTGTTTTCTGGCTGTAATAAATATTCTACTAATCCTGGAGGTAAAGCTGCAAATGCTTCATCAGTAGGTGCAAATACTGTAAATGGGCCACCATATTGTAGCACTTCTACTAAATCAGCAGCTTTTAGTGCCGCAGCTAAAGTATTGAATTCACCTGCTTCTACTGCCGTTGAGACAATATCTTGAGCATAAGCAATTAGTATGGGTTGATTAACTACTTGCTGATTAGCTACTGCGGGTAGACTATAAAAGGCACTAGCAAAGATTAGCGCTAAGGTAGTACAGATTAATCCTAAGATATTGATGGACTTTTTGAAGAAACTTAGAAGATTTTGGGTATTCATGTTTTCCCAATTCCATTAACTACGTTATTAACAATAGTACAAAAACTGAAACTTATCTTAAAAATATTTCAAATATAGAACTTTAACTTCTGAGTTCATTAAAAAACCCATTCATAAGCATAGTTAAGAATGGGGTAGATTTAGATATTTGCGATGCACGATATAACGCTAATTAATTATTCAGGTACAATTACAGTGTCAATTACATGAATTACACCATTACTCGCAGGTACATCTGCCTTAACTACATTAGCTTTTCCAACCTTTACACCTGAATTAGAAACATCAATGTTTACTTTACTACCTTCGACAGTCTTAACCATTCCAGATTCTAGATCGCCAGACATTACCTTGCCAGGAACTACATGATAAGTCAGAATTTTTACCAATTTATCTTTGTTTTCTGGTAACAATAACTTTTCTACTGTTCCTGCTGGTAAAGCTGCAAATGCTTTGTCAGTAGGAGCAAATACCGTAAAAGGGCCTTCTCCTTGAAGCACTTCTACCAAACCAGCAGCTTTTAGTGCCGCAGCTAAAGTATTGAATTGACCTGCTTCTGCTGCAGTTGCGACAATATCCTTAGAGTTAGAGTCAGCAATTTGTAAAGGTTGGTTAACTACTGACTGAGTGGAAGATTTTTGAGAGAAGTTAGCTACTGCGGGTAGACCGAAGAATGCGGTAGTACCAACTAATCCTAAAATAGCGATCGCTCTTTCCACTATATTGAAACTATTTTGATTATTCATACCGATCTACTTTTCCTGTTTGTTAAAAAGTGTAAACTTAGTTCTATTTATCTTAACAAAATTTTAATAAGTGTCAAGATAATTTACATAATCATACTCAACTTTTACTTTTCAGTTTTTAATTACTTCCGAGAGAATCCGGAGATACCTGATCGAATCCATAACTCAAAACTTCTATTATCGAGCCTTCTTGAGGAACATCAGCTCTAGTAATCGAAATTGTATCCTGATTGACAACTCTGACTGGGGTTCCTTCCATCACACTGAGAAATTCTTCGATAGGAGCAATATCACAAGTAGCTTCATCAGCAGCTTCGGTTTTGTAATGAGTGGGAATCACAATTCTGGGTTTTAGGACTTCCAATGTCTGTTTTGCTTCTAAAGGGGTATATGCTTTTGGCCCTCCCCCTACAGGGATGAATAGCAAATCTGGACGACCAATTAAAATACGTTCTTCTATTCCAATGGGACTTGCTAGTCCCCCTAAATGTAAAATCTTGATTCCTGCTTGCTGCCATAACCAAGCCACATTGGTCCCGAACCGACGTCCACCTTCTCTATCTTTAGTAGTGCGAATTCCTTGAATTTGTCTATTATCAACCTGATAAACTCCAGGTTCATATAACAACATTGGTGGGGGATTACTTGTAAAGTTTTCTACTACTCCCTCATCTAATAATCTACTACTAATTAAAATTAAATCTGTATCTACTGTAGGGTTGCGATATCCTGCTGTACAACCTATTGGACGAAAAGGATTTACTAATACTTTAGTTGCTGCATCTTCAAATAAAAAGCAAGTATGTCCTAACCATTTAATTGTTAAAGATTCTCCTGTTTGTGCCTGAGAATGGTGAAATTTAGATGTTAAACCTGTTCCAATTAAGGCTAATAAACTTGCTTGTGTATAACGTATAAATTTTCGTCTTTTCATTTTAATTTGTTTGAACTATAAGTTTCACGCTTTTTTAATATAAAATAATTTGTAAAATAAACTGTAGGGGTTTGATTTCCAAATCCCATCTTCGCTTAAGTTTGGAGACCAAACCCTGTTAGATAAAATATTACAAAATAAGTGCGGGTTGCTATATTTTCTCTTTCTAATACTATAGAACCCATTTGGTATCTATGACTTTGTTACTTTTAGGGTCTAGTTACCGATTTATTAGCCGACGATTTTCTAGCCCTTCTACTTTAGATAAAGGAGCTTTTCGCAACTGTTTGTCCAAACAACTGAATACCCAAATAAAAATAAAATATTAATTTGGAGGAATAGTTTTTCGAGCTTCTTTTATTTCAAAACAAAAAATTGCCGAGGTAAACTACCTCCGCATTTAGCTTTACGGCTCTTGTTCGTTAATGTAAGGTTTTTTCTAGCAGCCTGAGAAGAGTTGATGTGCTATGAAGCTAAACTAACAGTAAAGATCAACAAAATGCCTATTAAGTAAAAAACTTGAGTATATCAATTCTATACTCATAAAAATTTATTCTTGCAAAATACTTGACTTTTTTTCTAAATAGATATAATATATAGTATTAGTGCTATTTTTTTTTATTGTACATAATTTCAGGCACTCTAAAGAGTTTAGCGACTGAGCGAGTGCCTGGATACTATTGTATGAGAGCTTAAAAAGCTCATGTTTTTTCTCTGAAGACAGCATTTATGCCAAATACTATGAGAAGTATTTTAGGAAATGTGCCTAAATATGAAACGGTAAGTACAAGCGACTATAGTATTAGTAAAGCAAAACTAACCAATACATATATCCGATATACATAAGTTAGATTTGGACATCATATCCGATATGAATAAGTGAGATTTTGATGTCTACCTTACTTATTAAATCCTAGTTTATCTACTTTTCTAGTATTTGTCAAGCTCTTCAGGAAAAAATGCAAGTGCAATAAAACTTCACACTCATAATAGAGGTAGATAAAATGAAAAATCAAAAAATCAAAATCTCTTCCATTGCCCTAGATATGTTTCAGCTAGCAGCAGCACTCCTAACGTTATCTGCAAACCCTCAGTTTTTAGTCTTTCTGGTTGGGTCGATGGCTGTACTTTGCATAGCCTACAAGTATAAGATTTTTAAGTAGATAAAGGGTTTATATAGGGTACGTTGGTATCCTGTATTACTCAGTGCAATCGGTAGGCTTCTGAAAGTAGGCAGTATTATTGTTGCCTACTTATTTTATTACTCAAACAATGATAATTGTTTAGGTTGTTTTTGATACCAATCAGCACGTTTATTATATTTATCATGTAACATATTTTCCTGGTTTTATCTCGAAATAAAATTCAATCTCCTACTGGAGATAACTAATAACTGATAACTGAAATGACCCTCATGGCGTAGCTATTCCGGGAACTTCTCGACAGGAACCGGGAATAAAATGGAATATTGCTGCTGAGAAATGGTATGAGCAATATCCTGATTTTATGAAAGTCTATGAAGCTGGTGGGTTGTTGTGGGGAATATCAACAAAGTATGGTTTATTATAGTAATTAAGTATTAAATTGGGATAATTCTGACTTTTAACAGGGTAAGTTAAAAAAAATGCACTTCATTTGGTGCATCTATATCGGAGATACTTAAAAATATCTTCTCCAATTCATTTTAGATAGTTATATCTATAAATAGATTTACCTTTTTTTTATTCAATATTTCTTTTTTCTTCCTTCTTCCTTCTTCCTTCTTCCTTCTTCCTTACTTCTACCAACAGTTAAAAACCCTTATTCAAATTTCTACAACCCTGCCAAAAAATTTCTCATTAACAACTTTCCAGAATTAGTTAAAATACTTTCCGGATGAAATTGTACCCCCTGAATATGAGGATAATTTCTATGTCTAACACCCATAATAGTTCCATCCTCAACCCATCCCGTAATTTCTAATACTTCAGGAAAACTTTCCTTCTCTATAACTAAACTATGATATCTCGTAGCAATTATAGGATTATCTAACCCTGCAAAAATTCCTACTCCGTGATGATAAATTTCAGAAGTTTTACCGTGCATTAATTCTGGGGCAGCAACAATTTTCCCTCCAAATACTTGACCAATACTTTGATGACCGAGACACACTCCCAATATAGGTAAACTTGCTCCTAATTCTTTAATTAATACTTGAGAAATTCCGGCATCTTCAGGGCGACCAGGACCTGGAGAAATAACCACTCCATCAGGTTTCAACTCATTAATTTCTGCCAAAGAAATTTTATCATTACGGAAAACTTTAACATTAGCTGCAACTGCTAATTCTGCACCCAATTCACCTAAATATTGTACTAAGTTGTAGGTAAAACTATCGTAATTATCTATAACTATAATCAAAGTGTTTTACTCCTTCATTTCCTAGATATATTGAATCTCTTGATCGACAAGCGATCGCTAATTTTTATGATTAGTTATTTTGACAAATATTTTCTCAAATGTAAGATTCAGAAGACTAAAGTTTTACTACTAAGCTCAAGATAAAAATAGCAACTAAAGCACAAAAAACAAATCTACTATTATTACAATTCTAGCTTCATTGCATTGATGTAAGAAGTATTTATTAACCCACCAAATTCCAAAATACTTTGATTATAGCTAGAGGTCTACTTGAGTAAAAATAATTTTTACTGTGAAAAGTCAGATACTTTGATAATGGCAAAAAATTATATAGTAATTTCATTTGTAGTTGCGTAAAAAACCTGGTCGCTTTTAGGGTAAGAATTCAGGCAACATGTCATTTCAGTTATCAGTTTTAGTACCTCTGCAATAAGGAGGCTAGAAATAAGAAATAGTCTCTTTATTTTATCCCTTTAAAAAAGGAGGCTTTAGACCACAATTTTTCGGTAACAGAGAAGAAGATTTGCCGGAATTTTTACTGTTAGTCAATAACCAACTATTGTTTGAAATTTCATTAAAGATCAACTTAAAATCTCAAACCTTGCACCTAATTTCATCAATCAAAGTTATAATATCTAGTGCAGGATAGCGGAAATAACTGGTTACAAAATCATAAAACAATTACAAATCAATACTTTTGCCTTTTAACTTTTAACTTTTAACTTCCGCGTAGCGGCACTAACTACTAAAAGTACCAATAACTAGACTTAATAATGGAGGTAAAATCAGATAACTTGCAATAAGTAACGCTACAAGAGCTGAAATTAAAACAGCACCCGCAGCACAATCTTTAGCAATTTTAGCTAATTCATGGTAACTTTTTTTAACTGTTAAATCCACCACAGATTCAATAGCAGTATTCAGTAATTCCATAGCCATAACCAATCCAATAGTTAACACAATAACTGCTGTTTCTATTGGTTTTAACTCTAATAAAATACTCAAACTAACAGCAACAATACCGATGAAAGTATGAATCCGAAAATTACGCTGAGTCTGGAAAGCATAAGACAATCCTGCCCAAGCATATTTGAAGCTAATTAAAAGACTATTTGCTACTTGCCAAGATAATTCTCTATTAGGTTTAACTGTACTTTTAGAACCCTTTATTTTCGGAGCAGAAGAATTTTTCGATTTGTGTATAAAAGTGGCTTCATTGTAAGATATTGATGACTCATTAAGTTTCATAATTTATCTACCTCAGTTCAATTTAATAAATAAGGCCCAGATAATCAAAGACTTACTCGATTAATAGTCTATCTAAAAAGTTCAAAATTTACCCTTAGTCTTGTCAATTTTCTAAAGTGATTTGTTTCTCAATAGTAATTCCAACGGCATGAAGCAAAAATAATTGCTGTTTGAGCATTTGTTGCCAACTCTTTTCGTCAAGATGATCCCATCCAAGTAGGTGTAGAAAACCATGGGCGGCTAGCCAAACTAATTCAGTTGTTAATGAATGTTCCAGTTGTCTAGCTTGCCGAATGGCCGTCTCAACGGAAATTACTATATCACCCAGATATAGTTGTAAATCAGAATCTAGTACTTTTGGCTGAGGAACATTTACTTCCAGAGCAGCAAAAGCTAAAACATCTGTTGGTTGATTCCGGTCGCGATACTGATGATTAAGGATTTGGATTTCGCCATCCCCGGTCAGACGTAGAGTAAGTTCGTAGTTTTCAGCAAGTGGAATATTTGGTTGTAGAATTTCTAGCCATTTTTGAAACCAATATGCCCAATTTTCAGAAGATATGGGATAAAATTTTTCCTTATCAGAATAATTGGGTCTAAAACCCTGCTTTGATTGGCTAAATGTTTTTGGAGACTTGCTCAAATCCCCCTTACAAAAACAACTTCTGACTTCTGACTTCTGACTTCTGACTTCGTCAACATTCTGGACTTTTAATTTTTCTACTTCTGACACAGAGGATGACCAGAAATAATCCTGAACACTTACTTCCAGATACAACCTTAAATTCTCCTTTCCGCTCAAAAATGTGATTTTAATTATCGCGTTAGATAGGCAAGGCCAACCAATATACCTACAAGTCCAATGGTTGTCAGGGCAAAATGTTTGAGTGATTTACTTCCCTTCCTCACCATATTTCTCATGGCCAGTTTGACATAACTGGGTTTTGGTTCAGTTGTGGAAGCATTTGTTTCTATCTGTGTCTGTGTTTGTCTGGAGTCTTGAGTTGATGAAGATAAATTACTCATAAAAATCAATATATTTACAGTTTTCTAGTGGTTGTTATTTGTCTCGAGCTGAGTTTTAAATTGATGATAAAGTCGATACTACTATAACAATAATATTAACTCTTGTGTCTATACATCGACTCTTGATTATTTTTTCATCAAATTTTTTGCCTTATAGCTTAAATATAAATATATTGATGAAAAAGTTACTCTTGATCATAATTGACAAATTGATCGAGGAAAAATTTAGATATTTTTCAGGAACAGTGAATAAAGGACATATATATGAAATAGTTCTGCTGTGAATAATACAGCAGATTCGGTCGTATATGAGATACAAATATTAACGTTAAGATGTTGATTGTTATAATATATACAATTAAGTAATGATCGACTAAAAGTTATGGCTGACAAATGCAATCTTAGTAATGGCCAGCAAGTTTATATTGAACATCAGGTAATGCAAACTGTGGTTACTCTTTCCAGTGGTAGTCCTGGTCAACAACAACAGGCAAGTACAGGGTTTCAAACAAGTAAATGGACTGTAGTACCCACTTTGTTTAAAACTGCTACTGGAGTAATTTTGCGGATAGAGTCGGAACAGGGACAATCTTTTGTTCAGTTGCAGGCAGGTGGAATAAGTACTATCGGTGGGACGCCTACTTTGAGTGATGCCGAAGTTTTATCGCTTCAACAAGTAGAGGCAACACCTAGCAAAAGTATGCCATCGATGGAACCAATGAAACCAATGGAACCGATGAAAATGGGCGATATGGAAATGAAGATGAACCCAATGCAGATGCGGATTGGTAATATGTCGATGGAAATGGGGTCAAGTTCCTCTGCAAGTTCTGGGAAGGGTTTTTGTTCTCAATGTGGTGCTCCTGTACAAACAAGCGATCGCTTTTGCTCTAGTTGTGGTTATCAGTTGTAATTGTAGTCTTGAAATTTTAATTTTATTTAGGTGTGTAGTTGCGTTAAACGCGCCTACAAATAAAGACTTTTTTTATAAATAATTATCTGAATATTATATTACCTATATTATATTCAGTAGGATCTATCATTGCTGTAAAGAATAGACAATTTTGATAATAATTGTTTTGGTCAAAACTTATTTATCTAATTGAGCAATAAAATCATATCAAATCCGGTTAAACAGCCATAGAATGGTTAAGTTAGGAGGAGTCAGGAGTCAGGAGTCAGGAGTCAGGAGGAGAAAGAATTACAAAGATAAACGTAGTTATGGCGATTGAAGATTTTTTTTATGTCCAATTAAACGGATTTGATATCAATCATTAATTATTGCTTTTTTTCTTACTTATTCCTTTTCTAAAGCACTTGTAATATTCTTTTTTTATCAAATTATATATAGTTAAAAATAATCAGGAAAATGCACAATGAAAATTGATATTGATATAATGACTCGCTATTTACATAGAATGCGAAATCAACCAGGGTGGGCTTCTCTAAACGAAGTTGCGACATCTATGAATATGGATAGAGCTACATCTAGACGCTATACGAAAACAGCAGAAGAATGGGAATTAATTGAGCGTCAACATTTAGAAAATCAGCCTACTCAAATTCAAGCAACTAAGAAATTAATAGAATTAGAGTCTGGAGAAGTCCGAAAAATTGTACAGGCAAATTGTCAAGATTTTTAGTTTTATAGCAGAGGGAATAAGTAAGAAGGAATAAGTAAGAAGAAAGAGGGAAGTGTGGGAATAAACTCGGCAAACTATAAATAAATTGGTTAATGCTATTGTAGAAAAAACTGGAGAGTTTGAATGTCTAACTCCTGAAGCTTTTATTAATAAATATATTGAATATCATGTTCTGTAGAACATTTATAATCAGGCTCGTAGTTGGATTTTAGTCCTAATACAAATATTGTCAGGACTAGAGCAATACTACAAACCATATAATTTATTATTAAGTAATGATCCGATGAAGCTTTTATTAATAAATATATTGAATATCATGTTCTGTAGAACAGTTATAATCAGGTTCGTAGTTGGACTTTAGTCCTAATAAAAATATTGTCAGGACTAGAGCAATACTACAAACAAAAACTTGATAATATTAGTTACTTCCATACAATTTTTCTTTACCACCTAACGAATATTGCCAAATTACAACTACTGCCCAATGAATAATTACCATAACCCACAAACAACCAGTTAATTGATAAGCTACTGTACATACTAATCCTAAAATTCCTGTTAATGTCAAAAAAATCGGTTTCATAAAAGTTGGGTTTCCTTGGGGATGGAAAGTTAGAGCATTTATTGGATGATAAATAATAAATAAAAATAAACTTAATGTTGCCCAAAAACACCACATAATAGTTGAAATTTTCTCGGTGGGATGAGGCAATAACAAAACTCTAAATATTGACTCTTCTATTAGAGATGGCATAAAAAAGATTGCTAATAACCCCTGAAATAATTGTTTGAGATTACGAAAGCTTTGACTAACTCGTAAAAATCTAGAATTAAAGCCTAACGGTAAGGCGATCGCTCCATAAATTAACAATGTTATTCCTACCACTAACCAATCTTGAGTATTCATGGGTCGAGAAGCAAATATTAGACGCTCAATTAAGGTGGAAATCATAGGAAGTTGCCCTGAAGTTTATGGAAATATTGCTGTTATATTAGGTGAGTATAAGTACTATGACTAATTCTAACAGAAAGCATAAGTACCAAAATAACTAACGAGGTTTTTTCAATTTAGATGAAGAATGCCAAGCTTGATAAAATTCTGGGTAGGGGAGAGTTTGGGCACATTTCCAGATTATTTTGTAGCAATTATCGAAGAGATTGTTGTTAATTAGGTCGTCTATAACTAAAAAGTAATCTTTTAAAGATGTAACGACTTTTTTGATCTCCTTTTCCGTGCCAATTTTCCCTAAGCTTGCTGCTGCTAACCAGCGAGTAGAATTATCAGCATTAGACCCCAACAAATCCACCAAAGCATCAATGGCTTTCTGATTGCCC
>NZ_RCBY01000639.1 GCF_003838195.1 Okeania hirsuta | reverse complement strand
ATTTTCCTTGGGATAACCAATAAATATTATCTTATTAATCCTATGTATCAATTCTATTTTTGACGGTTGAGGGAACTATTAGATTGTCTAAACTTCTTTGAGTATTTTCTGGAATAAACATTTCCATTCTGTTTATTTCAGTTGTTTGATCAGAGGATTTATTAGTGGAAGTTTGTTCGGGAGGTTTGTTGGAATTTGTACTTTTTGTTTCTTCTGTATTTATGACTTTTTTCCATCCTGTAGGCATAAATTAATTCTCCTCAGTTAATCAAAAATATAATGGGTGCATCTCAATGGGTGAAGAAAGCCAAAAATTTACCACTTTTAGGGAACACTTAACTGGAAACAGGGAATAGAAAATAGGAAAAAATTATTTTGGCAAATAAATATGAGATGCACCCAATATAATTATGGCTTCCTGATTAAATTTAAAAGTTTTTAGAGATAAAGAACAGATAAAGATTTTAGAAATTTGAAGCCTTGAAAAAGTATCAGCTTTTTATTTGATAGAGTTTAAAAAGTGAGCATTTTGCGGTAAGGGAGACAGGAAGATCGCTCTTACGATTTTTTCGACTACTTTCTCTATAACTCCTATTTATTCTGACTCTATACGGACATTGCATAGAATTTCTCTGCCTCAACAAAAATACTTTTTCAGCAAACCCTAATTAGGTGGGTTTAATTAAGTTCAAATGTCATTGCGAGGAGGAATGATGAAACAATCTTTATTACTTTACCAGATATGCTTTGTCAATTTTTATATTCCCTATTTTTTGTTACCTAAAACCTAGAAATTAATACCTCACTCTTTATAAGAATTGATACATAGGATTAATAAGATAATATTTATTGGTTATCCCAAGGAAAAT
>NZ_RCBY01000638.1 GCF_003838195.1 Okeania hirsuta | reverse complement strand
CTTTGTGGGTTTAATACCCCACCGTCAACGGTCGTGTTCACGCATTACTTGGGGGAGCGAATCCCCATGTAATTTTCCTCCTGTCTCCAGTATAGCTGTCTCCTTCTTCAAGGAATGGACCCAAAGTAGCTCAGTGGATGAGCGAGCATCTGGAACGTCCTATTCATCCTCAAAGAGGGTGGTAAATACTCTAAGTGCAAGCCCAAAGGAATCTTTAACTCAGAACTTGTATGCCATCCAGCTCGCCTGAATTACAACCAGCAGAAAGGTTATGGCCTCTAATTAATGAACCGATCGCAAATCGTTCATTTACCAGCCTCGAAGAGTTAGAAGAAATTCTGTTTGAGCGTTGTCAAGTTCTTTTAACACAGCAATTTGCAATCAAGGCTATAACCCAGTACCATTGGTGGCCGAAAATTCAGGTTTAATTACTCCGATGCTACCGGATTTGAGATCACCCCCAAATCAGTCTGAATACCACAACCTTGAGCCACAAGACGGACTAATGATTCAGATTTATGAGTATTGAGTTGATCTACAAGAAAAATCCATCCTCCATCAGAATCAGTATCGATAGTCTGTTCAATGTGTTGCAGAAAATCAACTTCTGTGGGGGTGGCCTTAATTGAAGGGGTAATGATTTGTCCTTTGGCAATATGGCAGTTGGCCAGTAGACATTGAGTGCCATGGCGAATGTACTCAAACTCATTGCGTTCGACTCGTCCTGGCTCTATTGGTTGAGTGGGGCAAATTCTCTCATTAGCTTGGATACTCGTCATTTCATCGGTACTAATCAGATGAATTCCTTTTTCGAGTAATATCATGTCCGGTAGCATCGGTCTTGTATAGCAAAGGTAAGGAAGAAGGAAGAAG
>NZ_RCBY01000637.1 GCF_003838195.1 Okeania hirsuta | reverse complement strand
TCCTAAAAACATTGACAGCTGGGTAAAAAAACAAGTAAATCGGTTCTTGAAATCTGACGGGGGCTGGCTAATCCTAAATGTACACGGTCTAGATGATGAAGGCTGGGGGCCCATGAGTACTACCTTTCTAAGGAAATTATTGAAGCGGCTCACAAAGGTTGAGACCTTGGAAATCTTACCTACGGGATATGTGCTGAACAGAATCAAGTAGTAGCCCTAGAAGGTGTAAATTCGGAGTCTTCAAGTTGATTAAATCTGCATCAAAAGACGATAAAGAAGTGTATTACCATAGGCTTTCAATGCTAATAGCCACTTCCCTTGTCGGCGATCAAATTGCGCCAATTGCCGATAATAGAAGGCCTTGTATTTATGAATTTCTGACCGCTCAAGAGATTGCTCCCTTTCGAAAACGGCCAATAAACTCAGCATCTCTATATATGCCTCTCGCTCCTTATACACCGAAATGTTATGATCATGCTTCCGAATGCGTACCAGGGGTTCAAAAATCACTTGGCAAGGATGCTGCTGCGCCAAACGTAACAAATAATGAGTATCTCCCAAGATCAGGGAATCCTCAAACTTTCCTACCCTTTCCGCCAAGCTCCGCCTGATCAAGACCGTAGAGGCATAAATCGGCATTTGCCCGGATAGCGTTCGTTCGAACTGATCTGCTGAAGTCCAATTCTCTTCATATTCGGCATATATGCAGGGACGTAAAATCCCCTTGGCATTGAATTCTTCGACATCCGTATATACAAAAGCCAGCTTTTCATCCGTTCTAATCCCCACTAGTTGTTTTTCCAGCTTCCTCGGTAACCAAATATCGTCTGCATCCAAGAAGGCGATGAATTCTCCTTTAGCATAAGTCCAGGCTAGATTC
>NZ_RCBY01000636.1 GCF_003838195.1 Okeania hirsuta | reverse complement strand
AAATTTTACCCATACTCAAACAATTAGTACAGTCTGATGATGATCGGTGGGTGCGACAAATAGCGGTTCAACAATTAGCTACTGGTTGGAAAAATGAGCCAGAAATTTTACCTATGCTCAAACAATTAGTACAGTCTGATGATGATCGGTGGGTGCGAGAACAAGCAATTCTACAATTAGCTACTGGTTGGAAAGATGAGCCAGAAACTTTACCCATGCTCAAACAATTAGTGCAGTCTGATAATAAATTTTTGCGACAAACAGTGGTTCAAAAATTAGCTACTGGTTGGAAACATGAGCCAGAAATTTTACCTATGCTCAAACAATTAGCGCATTCTGGATGACTTTTCCAGCCTTTGGCTATTTGGTCCAATGCTTCTGAGCGTACCTGCCAATCATCATCAGACTGTGCTAATTGTTTAAGCAAAGGTAAAGTTTCTGGACGACGTTTCCAACCTATGACTATTTGTTCTACTGCTCCAACTTTTACTTGCCAATCATCATCAGACTGCACTAATTGTGTGAGCAAAGGTAAAATTTCTGGGTGACGTTTCCAACCTCTAACTATTTGTTGTACTGCTACTATTCGTACATCCCAATTGCTATTGAGCTGTATCCATTGTGTGAGCAAAGGTAAAATTTCTGGGTAATGTTTCCAACCTCTAACTATTTGTTGTACTGCTACTGCTCGCACAAAACGATCATTATCAGACTGCACTAATTGTTTGAACAAAGGTAAAGTTTCTGGGTTATGCTTCCAACCTCTAAATATTTGTCGTACTGCCTCAAACCGCACCTGCCAATTATTATCAGAATGCGCTAATTGTTTGAGCAAAGGTAGAGTTTCTGGATGATGTTTCCAACCCCTAGCTATTTGCTCTACTGCTACTGC
>NZ_RCBY01000635.1 GCF_003838195.1 Okeania hirsuta | reverse complement strand
CGAAGAAATCGCAACCATGATCGACATGCATCACAAAATCACTTCTTACAAGGGACCTTTTCGAGAGAATGTAGAGGCTTTTCGGAAAGCAGATTTGGTAGATCTGTCCATGGGTAAGATAAGTTTTGGGATTAAGCAGCAGTTTATCGAAGAAAACTACCGTCGCTTTCCCTTACGAGGTTTTCACTTCACCATTCTTTCGGCCTTCTTTCGGCATATCGTCAAGCATCCGCTCAATCCTTTGCCGATGATGAAGAAATAATAGATTTGATCGCATGAATTGGCAGGAAAAAGCAGAAACATTCTGGTCCCAGGGTTACCTCCTCCTTGAAGATTTTTTCCAGGAAGCCTTCATGGATGAACTCAATGCTGAAGTTCTCGCTCATTTCGGATTGAATCCGGATTGGGAGCATTCCCTTGATTTCATCGAGAAATCAGAGTTAATGACGGAGGCCTTGCGAAGGTTTGCGGCAGAGTTTTGTATTTCATCTTCTCGATCCCGGCTTCGAGCCATTCCCCCAATAAAACACTCTGAGATTCCCAATGATTTATCCCAATTGGCTCGACTTTTCATTCGCTATCCTGGAAGATAAATCTTGCGAGACCTCACCTTGAACAATGAGGATTTTGCACTGAGCATGCGCGGGAAACCCTTTCATGATCGGTCAAACCAATCAGATTATGGCCTGTTAATGAGTACGTTAAGGAAGAGAAGACTTGATCGCTTGAATCGCATATTGCGAAGCAGAGATTTGAACAGCTGGCAAAACCAATTGAGCAGCCTAAAAGAACTTTATCCCAAGCAATCGACCAATTGGGATTTCTACCAGAAAGCCCTTTCACGTGAGAATGAAGGGATGGAAGGAGAAGCTTCCCGAAACAATCGTACCGAG
>NZ_RCBY01000634.1 GCF_003838195.1 Okeania hirsuta | reverse complement strand
GTGGGGCGGAAAGCACCCCCTTACATAAATAAATGTTGATCCGCTTCGATCAAGATGTTTGTCTACCTCCCGACTGATTTTTGATGTAATCTTTGACTATTTCCAAGGGTGCGCCACCACAGGAAACTATACATTTTGAGTCATGCCATAATTTAGCTTTTCCCCAGTAAAATTGGTTGATTTCTTGAGCATATTTTCGTCTAATAATTCTGCTGGTAGCAGACTTTAGAGATGATATTAACTGGGAAATATTATTGTCTGGATGTAGCTGAATCAATATGTGTACATGGTCTGGCTCACCTTCAAACTCTTCTAAGGAACAGCGTTTAGCAGTTAAAACTTTTTCTATGATTTCCCTCATATCTTTAATCATGTTTGTAGTCAATACTTTTTTTCTATATTGAGTCACGAAACATATATGCAGGTGAATGTCATAGACTACATGAGAACCACGGTTTAATTCTTTTTCCATAATTTCTACTCATTTTTATTTTTGGTGTTAAGATAATTATATCGACTCAAACTTTATCTAGAGGTGATAGTTCTATGGCCAATAGAAGATTGACTTTTCGACTGTATCCGACAAAAGTACAGAAAGAAAAACTATTTTTAGTCAGAAAACTACACCAGCTTTTGTATAACGCTGGTGTCGCTCATAGGCGTTTTGAGTGGAGAAAAAATCGCTCAAATGTAGACTATTTCACTCAGCAAAACGCATTACCAGGTTTTAGACAGCAGTGGTCCGATTATCAACAGCTTAATTTAAGTTCATTGCAAGCAACAGTCAAGCGTGTTGACTTAGCTTATAATGCTTTTTTTAAAGGAATCAGGAAACGCCCAAAGTTTAAGTCAATTAGGAATTACTCCGGTTGGACTTACCCAGATGGTCGTCAA
>NZ_RCBY01000633.1 GCF_003838195.1 Okeania hirsuta | reverse complement strand
TTACTTCTTCCCTCTTCCTTCTTCCCTCCTCTTTCTTATTTCTTCCTTCTTCCTTGTGCTATGTATCCTAAATAATGCCAATACTATCGAATTTAATATTATTACTTAGGGAGCGATCGCTTGTTTACATCTGATAATTTTCACGACAAAAATAAACAAAGATATTCGTTATTACCACAACATCTATTTATCGGATTTATCTGTAGATCATAGCGTACTTTTACTGTATGAATAATTGATAGTATAGCGTTTCTCAAGCTCGTGAGGTACAGTGATCTTTTCGTATTTTTATTCCCTGTTCCCCGTTCCCAGATCCGGTGTTCCCTCAAACCTAAAATTTTGTACCTCGCCAGTATGGAAATTGCTATAATTCTTCTAAAAATTGTTTGAAAAATTGGGAATAAAGAAATCTAGTCATGATAAATATTCACTCTACTGTGGGAGGAAATGTAAAGCCTTTAGGTGAACGAAATAAACTTCTACCAAATCTATAATCAATTTCTACATTACAATTTAATGGAGCAGTTTCAAAGTCACAAAAATAGGCAGCAATTGGTTTTTTATTACGAGGTTCGCATACTTGTAAGTTATAGCCATATTCTCTAGCTACATTACCAAAATGGTTAATAAATTTATAACGTTCTAGGTAGCCTTTTTTATCCCAAATTAATTTTCTGACTACCAACATTACCCAAATATCATCTGAGTCAACAAACCAAGTATAAATAAGTTCTTCACCAAAGAAATCTTGGGTTAACCACAGACTAGGAATACTTGGTTGAGTTTGAGATAAAGGAGGTTGAGGTAGCTTAGAAATTTCATTTCTAGGGCAGGTGGGAAAAATAATTTTCGGTGTGGCAGTAGCACTCAGAAGGAAGAGGGAAGAAGGAAGAA
>NZ_RCBY01000632.1 GCF_003838195.1 Okeania hirsuta | reverse complement strand
ACCGGACATGATTTTATCTTATAAAGCAACACAATTTATTGTTGAGGCAATTGAATATCAAATAGCAGCTTATCAAAAACGTTTGGAGGAAATTGAAAATATAGATGAGGATGAGGCATCAGATATTGGCAATGATTGTGGTTTTTTGGAGGCACTTCGTAATGATTTACTAGAGACTTTGGAGGAAGGAAAGTTGCCTCAAGGGATGGGAAATGTTGAGTCGGAGTTGGAGAGTTTATCTTGGCAAGAATTAGTGAAATTTACTAAGGAATTATCTATTAACGATCGCTTGTTGTTAGTGGGATGTAATTAATAAGTCTATTCGAGAGGAAATTAGTAGCGCTAAGGCAGTTACTTCTTCTGTTTAAAGTCAAGGCGATCGCCTCTTAGGGATGAGAATGAGCGATCGGTGAGTTATTATGGTTCTAGCAATTGCCGAGCAGAATGGCGAATATGAAGAACGTAAACAATTTGTTCTGAAACTGTTCTACATTTTTTCTCAGAGATATCTACAGCACTTTGCGACTCTATGAGGTACACCCATAGCGGGCAAGATGCCCGCACCACAATGTTTTCACCATTTACCCGAAATATGCTGTAATATCATGTCCGGATAAGAGCGTGGTAAAAAAACTTTCTCCTTTCTCCTTTTTCCTTTTTCTTCTTTCTTCCCTCCTGACTCCTGACTCCTGACTCCTGACTCCTTCTTCAATCCTTCAAAGTCGATCGCATAGTCGGGAACATAATGGCATCCCGAATACTTTGAGTATTGGTCAATAACATCACGACACGGTCAACTCCAATACCCATTCCACCACAACTAGGCATCCCCAAGGATAACGCCTGAATAAAGTCTTCATCCATTGGATGCGCTTCATCATCTCCTGCATCTCTC
>NZ_RCBY01000631.1 GCF_003838195.1 Okeania hirsuta | reverse complement strand
CATCAATACCAATAGACAATACTTTGCCACAACAATCACCTCAGACACTAACAAATCCAAGCATTCCAGCAGCATCAAACCTAGTGCAACCAACAACAACTCCAGCTATTCCAACAAATAATATTTTACAATTTGACAACCCAATCTCAAATCCGACCACCACTAATATTATCCAGTCAATACAGAGTAACAGTACCATCAGCACAACCAATAATCCTAATCTGCCAAACAAAAAGAGCGATCGCCAACAAATTAATATCAACACCGACACTACAACAGCTTTACAAAACATCAATATTATTAACAATACTCCCCTAACTGTTGCTGCTAACTTTCAAACCTTGACTGCCTTAGAGAAAAATCGGAACAATTCATTCACTAACTACTTTGGAAAAGACCTATCAACTCAAAATATATCCATAAAAAACGGGGGAGCGCTGACAGACAACTTTGGAGAAGACCTATCAACTCAAAATACATCCATAAAAAATATCCGGGAAGTGCTGACAGACATCGCCCGTGAAACAGGCAAAAATTCAGCAATTATCTATGTCACAGCTTACCCAGAAGAACTGCAACTGGTATTATACACACCAGATAGCGACCCCATCCTCAAAACTGTTCCGGCAGCTAATCGCCAACAACTCATGGAAGTTGTCCTACAATTACGATTTCAAGTCACAACTCCCTCCCGTCGTAATACTCAAAGCTACTTGCCACCAGCACAACAATTGTACAATTGGCTCATTAGACCCATATCAGCAGAATTAGAAGCCGCTAATATCGATACCTTACTATTCAGTATGGATGAAGGTCTACGAACTTTACCTGTAGCAGTATTACACGGGAGGGAGTTGTGACTTGAAATCGTAATTGTAGGACAACTTCCATGAGTTGT
>NZ_RCBY01000630.1 GCF_003838195.1 Okeania hirsuta | reverse complement strand
TTAAAGGTATTTTAAATTATGGGTAGTCATCGAGAACAATATATATGGAAAAGAGGTGTTAAAATGGCTATTAATTGTTATCAAATAACTCAACATTTTCCCACTTCTGAACTTTACGGTTTAACGAGTCAAATTAGTCGTAGTTGTGTTTCAGTTCCCTCAAATATTGCTGAAGGATATGGCAGAATAAGTAAAGTTGAATATATACGTTTTCTCAGAATTGCTCTAGGTTCTCTCAGAGAGTTAGATACCCAATTAATTATTGCTAAAGCAGTAAATTTAGCTAAACCAGAATTATTTAATTCTATCATTCAAGAAGTTGATGAACTACAACGTCTCATTATAGCCACTATTCGTAAATTAGAAGCATAATTTTCCTCCTTCTTACTTCCTTCTTCCTACTTTCTTGCAACTTCAGTCTTTCCTTCTTCCTGATTCCGTCTTTCCTCCTTCCTTCCTCCTTCTTCCTACTTTCTTGCAACTTCAGTCTTTCCTTCTTCCTGATTCCGTCTTTCCTCCTTCCTTCCTTCTTCCTTCTTCCCTCTTCCTTCTTCCTTCTTTAAGGGGATAACACCAGAAATGAAAACAGTTTATGACTTAGTAGCGCGACAAAAAGAAGAGTTTATGAAACAAATGCAACAACAAAGGGATGAAAAACAACTGCGTGAAGCGTTAGAAATGGGAGGAGGTGAATTGCAGGATTTTCGCGATCGCTCTACTTATTGGCAAGTAGAATGGGTGACAAGGGATGGGGAACGTCATAGTTCTGCTATTGAGAAAAATGATTTGACTGTGGTGAGTGCTGGTATTTGTCTGAGTGGGGGCGATCGACATTTTGATTTACAGTCTTTAGTGGGTGTTGTTAAAGAAGGAAGAAGGAAGAGGGAAGAAGGAAGAAGGA
>NZ_RCBY01000063.1 GCF_003838195.1 Okeania hirsuta | reverse complement strand
CCCACCCTGTGGAGGAGTGGGGAAACCAGCACCCCCTTACCAACCCCCTTATGGTTGTATTCTTGCCACAGTGTCTACAGGAACGCCAACGAGGTTTGGGACCACGACTCCTACCTGCAATTCTCGGCATCCCTTTATATAGAGGAATCACCCAAGTGCGACCATTGATCTTTCTAGCTCCTTGAATCCTACCTTCTTGGAGTAAAACTCGGACTCTTTGAGCAGAAATACTTAATAGAGAAGCTGCTTCAGTAGTACCAACAAACATGATTTTTTAACTATTTTGATATACGCAATAGTATAACATCAAAGTTAGCTCATAGTTTCAGTAGGAGTAATTGTTTATAAGTAATGGTATGAAATATTATATTAATAAAAATCAAACTATTCGTATGATTTATTGAATACTCAACGAATAAAGGAAGTAGATTTAATAGACATAGGCGTAAAAATCAAAAATCAAATTAATTATTACCCATAAATTATCAATTATTCTTCCCTGTTCCCTGTTCCCTATTCCCTATTCCCTCTTTTGGAGGAGATGTCTAATGTAAAGCAAGCCCTATCTAGCTAAAAAATGCACGAAAATAAACTCTTTCAACGCACTCGCCTTTCCCTTGCTAGTTGGTATGTCATGGTAATGGGTATTATTCTGAGTATATGCACTTTAGGATTTTACGAAGCAATTCTCCATGCCCACCGAATTACCATTGACAGAGAACTAAAATCAGTGGCAAAAACAATTCACGATAGTTTGAAAGTAGTTCTCAAACAACCTTCAAAGCTAACAGCTACAGCAACTCGTATCTTGCCCGATCTTTGTTTGGTGGAAACGTCTTGCGATCTAATTCAGTCTCATTTGACAAGAGTTCCCGAAACAGGAAATTATTATCTACGCTTACTCGATCGCTCCAACAATTTAATAGCAATAGCAGGGTTACGACCAAAGAAACTACAACTGACTCAAACAGCAGCATCACAACTACAAACCCTAACTTCCAATGGTAAGCGTTATCGGCAAATTTCTCTAATGCTACATACCCAAGATGCTTCGGAGTGGGGATATCTTCAAGTTGGACGGAGTTTACAAGATTTTGATGAATATATTAAAACAGTTACTCATATCTTACTTTTAGGTTTGCCAATAGGAATTTTGTCGATTGCTGGTGCTAGTTGGTGGTTATCTGGCAAGGCAATGCGCCCCATTTACCATTCATATCGGCAAATTCAGCAATTTACGGCTGATGCTGCCCACGAGTTACGAACGCCGTTAGCTGCGATTCGTGCTACTGTTGAATCTACTTTAATGCTGCCAAAATTAACTGAGGTGGAAGCTAGGGAAACTCTGGAAATAATGGCGCGACAAAATCAACGTTTATCTCAAATGGTGGCAGATTTATTGGTTCTCTGTCGCATGGATAGTGGGATGGAAAAATTGCCCCAAAAACAGGAATGTATTTGTTTGAATGATTTAGTTAACGATATTGCTGAAGAATTTGCATTTTTGGCCGTTGCAGCTAAGGTTAAACTTCTGTCTGAAATTAGGGTTTTTCAACCTGTGGAAGTGATGGGAAATACGGAACAATTGTATCGTTTAGTTTCAAATTTAGTTGTTAACGCTATTAACTATACAAACCCAGAAGGTGAGGTGAAAATAATTTTAGAAGTTAATGTTAATTCCGTTTTTATTCATGTTAAAGATACAGGTATTGGCATTCCAGAAAGAGAACAAAAACGAATTTTTGACCGATTTTATCGCGTGAATAGCGATCGCTCTCGTCAGAGTGGGGGTTCGGGATTGGGTTTATCTATTGCAGTAGCGATCGCTCAACTTCATCAAGGGAATGTTACTGTTCAAAGTCTACCAGATCGAGGCAGTACATTTACTTTGAAATTACCTTTAGTTAGCCAAATTTAGGAAGTTTGTTGTACAATGTTTTTATATATCCTTAGATTTTTTACCGAAAAATTTTGGTTTAAAGCCTCCCCTTTTAAGGGGATAATAAAGAAAAATTTTCATTATTAATTATTACCTCTCCTTGAAAAGAAGAGGTAATAATTAATAATTGTTGAACGAATAGACATCTCCTCCAAAAGAGGGAGTAGGCAGTAGACAATAGGCATTAGGGAGAAATAATTGATAATTTATGTGTGAGAATTGATTTTATTTTTTATTTTTGGAGATGAATCAGCAATTCCTAGACCAACTGAATACAAAATATCACAAAATTTTTTGATGCCAATGTTGGGTTTCGCTGTCGCTCTACCCAACCTACAGAAAATTGTTAGTTACTTAGAATGTCTTTCTAAAGCTAATTGAATTAAACAGTCTACTAACTCATCAAAAGGAATTCCACTAGCTTTCCAGAGCATAGGATACATACTCGTCGCAGTAAAACCAGGCATTGTATTAATTTCATTAATAAAAATTTCCCCTGTTTTCTCTACATAGAAAAAATCTACTCTAGCTAAACCCGCAGCATCCACAGCTAAAAATGCTTGAGTTGCCATTTCTTGAATTTGAGCAGTGATCGCTTCACTGACTCGCGCTGGAATAAATAAGTCCGCTTTTCCTTCTGTATACTTAGTCTCATAATCATAAAAATCACTGTCAAAAGTAATCTCTCCCACCACAGAAGCTTTCGGGACATCATTTCCCAGCACCGCGCATTCTAACTCTCTTGCTTCTACACCCGCTTCAACAATAATTCGACGGTCATAACTAGCAGCATTATCCAAAGCAGTTTCCAATTCTGCTCGCGACCGCACCTTAGCAATACCCACTGATGAGCCTAAATTAGCAGGTTTAACAAAACAGGGATATCCTAAAGCTGCCTCAATATCATCGCACAACTTGGGAAACACACAAGGATTAGACCAAATCTGCGATCGCGTCACTGCCTGATATTTTACCTGGGGCAAACCTGCTTGAGCAAAAGCCATTTTCATAGCTATCTTATCCATACCCATTGCAGAGCCCAAAACCCCAGACCCCACAAATGGAACCTGCATTAACTTCAGTAGACCCTGTATGGTACCATCTTCGCCATTGGGACCGTGAAGCACTGGAAACCAAACATCTACTTGGGCAGCTTGAGGAGGAGTTTGCCAGAGGTTAGACGAACTTTGAGAAGCAAGAGAGGAGGTAGTTTCAGTATCGGAATTATCATCTGTAAGCTTAGAAGATGGTAGGTTACCAGACTCTAGAACTTGTTGAGAAAAATCAGTTGGTTGCCAACGACCATCTTTTTGAATGTAAATTGGCATCAATTCGTATTTGTCTGTATTTTGACCTTTAGTTAAAGCAGTAGCGATCGCTTTTGCTGAATTAAGGGATACTTCATGTTCACCGGAACAACCGCCAAATAATAAACCTACTCGTAATTTTGTCATTATTTAGATTCCTTTAATAGAATTTTATTGTTGATAGATTATCATATTCAGGTTAATCAGTCATTATCAGAAAAATTCAGGAAAGTTTATTTCTACCTTGATTTTTGACTAGATCTATTGCAAAAGTCAAAATAATTTGTTTTACTTCTTTTGCGGTCTATTTTTCTTTTTTGTTAACTGTGTCTTGTTCGCTCTTAATAGTTGGTGTTAAAAATTTAACATTCCTTTGTTTTTAATTTCCTATATATTGAGGTTAAGTGTTCCAGAAGACAGTAAAAAAAAGTTGATTTTTGAATAAAAAATAAGTAAGCATTCAGCTATCAGCAATAAGACCCTGTGCTTGAGGACGAAGTTTAAATGAATATAGACTTTAGAGATGACTTTTGTAGCAAGGTTTTTCTAGCTCAATAGACATCTCCGCAAATCAAAATTTAAATCAATTTTTATCCATAAATTATCAATTATTCTTCCCTTTCCCCTCTTTTCTGGAGATGTCTAATTAAATATTGCTTTTAGTCAGTTATCAAAGCAATAGCTGATAGCTGACTGCTGAATTCTTACAAAAATAATTCATATATTATAGCGTTTCTCAAGTTACTGAAGTACAGTGATTTTTCTACTCCCTACTCCCTAAAACAAACTAATTTTGTATCTCATCAGGATGGGAATTGCTATCTTTGAAATTCACCGAATTTTTCCTGTGAAAAAAAAATTAGCTTAATAATCAGCAATTTATGAAAGATGTAAATCTCTGCCATTATTTATTAATAATACATCGGGTAAAAATCCAAAATAAAATAAATTATTATCCATAAATCATCAATTATTTTTCCCTACTCCCTACTTCCTACTCCCTACTCCCTCTTTTTTGGATAACTAATTATCTGACATAAAATCAAGAGGCCATGTAGGAACTAAATTATTCAAAATTTAAGATTATATTCATGGGAGTCAACAGTGTAGATGTGATATCTAAAATTAGATAGTCGATAATCATATATTTAGGAGTTAATCATGATGACTAACGACGAATTTCAGATATTGACACAGCAACGTAATGCTAAACTTGCTGCAGTTTTGATCGAGATAATTGATGGTGAATGGAATCGAGTTAGTAGGCAACTAGATGCTCTTGATACTGATTCTAATGATGTTACTAAAGCAGCAATTTTAGTGGGACAATTTCAAATATTAGATAAATTGAGGTTAGCATTATCTGAAGGTAGCCTAAGTTCTGATTATGAAATAGAAGCTATATGGCGTTCAAAATTAATTCAGCGTGTTATAGAAGGTTTTAATTTAGACTTAGATACTCACACTCCACCTCGTCAATATAAGAGTATAGCACAACAACTGGCAGAAGCTTGTGGACTAGAAGTAATTAAAGATTAATTCTACAAATATAAATGTTATAATTTGATTAAGATTAACTAATTATTTGAACAAGTAGCCCGGTGAGTTGTAGAGGTAACAACTTCCGGGCTAAATTATAATTTTGCTTAATCGGATTTATTTATAAGAGTAAAGACAATTATGGAAACTAATACTAACAAATTTAATTCAAACATTATTCGACAGTGGGCTAATTTAATAGGAATTATTGCTGCTTTTTTTCTGAATGTATATGTTAATCTTGCTCCTCCTGGTGGCAAAACTATTGGTGAAATTTCTAACACTGTATTTCAGGATGTTTTGATTATTCCGGCTAGTTATGCTTTTGCAATTTGGGGATTAATTTATTTAGGTTTAATTAGTTTTGGAGTTTATCAAGTATTACCAGCACAAAGAGAGAATCCAATTTTACAGAGATGTGGATATTTTTTAGTGGGTGCGAGTCTGGCACAAATAGTTTGGGTATTTTTATTTCAATTTCAGTTATTTACCTTTTCAGTTTTGGCAATGTTAGGAATTTTAGGCTGTTTAATTTGCCTATATCTAAATTTAGGAATTAGTTATGAAAGAGTGCCCAAAAAAGATAAATGGTTAGTTCATTATCCGATAAGTATATATTTTGCTTGGATTAGTGTGGCAACGATTGTGAATATAGCAAGCGCCCTACATTATTTAGGCTGGAATAGTACAGGGCAAGTCGCCATAGTTTGGACAATAATCATGTTAATAATTGGAGCAATTATTGCAGGAATTATTAATATGCAAAAGCAAGATATTGCTTATCCTCTAGTATTTGTTTGGGCACTTATAGCCATTGTAATTCGTCATTTAGATATGCCAATCATTGCAGTTACTGCTGGAATTTTAGCTTTAGGATTAGTGGTTTTAGTTTGTGTAAAAGTTGCGTCAATTAGATTAAAATAGAATTAGGTTAAAAAGTATTCCAGAACGAAAATGGTATGAACAACCCCTCCTAAAATTAAACGACTTGCTCACGCGTCGGGGATATTTTACCGAATAATTAAGGTAAAAATCCTCTCCTTTATTTAAAGGAGAAACAATGAATTAATTTCCCCTACCGCGTCAATCCTATCCGTTTTCAAGCAAAGGTAATTATTAATTATTAATTGTTGAACCAAGCTTTTCCTAACGGATTACTCCGCAAACAGATACCATTATCTATGCACTACCTTTTTAAGCTAATAGCTGACAGCTAATAGCTGATAGCTGATAGCTAGTTAAATTAAGTAAAACTTGAAAAATAATATGGCAAGAGGAGAGCAAATATATACTCTTAGAGAGTTTTTAAATATAGATGGTGTTTACGAACATCATGGCATTGACTGTGGTGATGGAACAGTTATTCATTATCGTAAGGGTACAGAAACTATTGAAAGAACTTCTAAAGAATATTTTACTGATAGAAGAAAAGTTTATGTAAAACGTTACCCAGTTCGTTATATTGCTGATACAGTCATTCAAAGAGCAGAAAGTAGATTAGGAGAAAGAAAATATAATATTATTAAAAATAATTGTGAACATTTTGCTACTTGGTGCATAACTGGAGTTAGTCAAAGTCAACAGGTAAAAAACTTTATTCCTCTGCTTTATCACATTAATGTTGAGCAAATTTCAGAACCAATTAAGCAAGCAATTTTAGGAGTAAAAACTGACTTAGATACTACTGAATTAGTCAACAAAGCTTTAGCAGATATAAAAATAGCTTGGGAAAATATTCAACCAGAATATAAACAACTTAAACAGGAAATAAATACCTGGCAAAAAGTAGCAGTGGCGGCGGTCAAACAAGACCGGGAAGATTTAGCTCGTGCTGCTCTAATGCGTAAGCAAAAACATCAACAACGTGCTGATGAATTAGAAGCTAGTTTGCATAAATTGGCTACCATGACAGAAACACTTTTAAGAAGTCAAAATTTAATTACAAATAAATAATTGAAGATTTATTGAGTTTCTCTTCTTACTTATTTACTTCTTGAATCATATCTAAGTTAATTTAAAAAAAGTCATGGGAAGTTAATCTACAGTTATTAATGTCTGAAAAACAGCGCCGTATATTCCGCAAAGAATCTTTAGAACGGCTTTCTTCCCCAGAACGACTAGACCAATTAATGCAAGTAGTTACTCTCAAAGATTGGCTACCTTTAGCAACATTAGGTAGTCTAGTAATTCTGGGTTTATTATGGAGTATTTTCGGCAAAATACCTATTACTATTAGTGGAAAAGGAGTATTAATTCGCCCTCGACAAGTAATAGAATTTCAGTCAGCGATCGCTGGTAGATTACAGTCTTTAAATATACAGGATGGGCAGTGCATAAAAAAAAATTATGTACTGGCAACTATCGATCCATCTCAGCTCAAAAAACAATTAGAATTACAACAGAATAAACTAATTCAATTAGAATCTCAAGCTCAAGATACCCAACAACTACAAAATCAACGTACTCAACTCGAAATAGAAGCTTTAGTAGGAAAAAAAAACAGTTTAGAACAACGCTTGAAAGATACTCAAGCAATAACACCAATACTGCAAAATGATACTTTAAATGCCATCCGAGAACAACGTCAGAGTTTAGAAAAACGTTTGTCAGACCTAGAAACAGTAACTCCTATATTAAAAGAGAAAAAATTAGAGGCGATTGCCAAGCAACGAACTAGCTTACAACAGCGTTTACAAGATGCTAAAGCACTAACTCCCGAGTTACAAGAAAAACAACTAGCAGCACTCACCGAACAAAAAATTACCCTGGAACAAAGGTTAGAAAATACCAAGGCTTTAACCCCTATTTTGCTGAATCAAAATGAAGTAGCATTACAACAAAAACGAGAAAGTCTACTGCAACGTTTACAAGATGCACGAGAGTTAACTCCTACTTTTGAGGAGAGACTAAAAAGACGTCAGGACTTATATGAACAGGGAGCAATTTCTGAAGATACTCTACTGCAAAGCAAACAAGAATATCAACAAAATCTGCAAAATATTACAGAAATAGAAGCAGAGCTAAAGCAACTAGAAGTAGAGCGAACAGAAGCTATAGAAAAATATGCACAAAACCTCAATAATATCAAAGAAATTGAGACTGAATTAACAGAATTAAAAGTGCAGGAAGCACAAGTTAATCAACAATATTTAGACAACCTCAATACTATTAGAGAAATTGAAACCAAAATCCAAGAATTAGATTTACAAACAACCGAAACTGACGAACGATTTTTAGATAATACCAACAGAATTAATGAAATTAAAGCTGAATTACAAGGACTAAAATTACAAGAAACAGAAACAAAGCAAAAATTTTTAGAAAATCAGAATACAATAACTCAAATAAAAGCAGATTTACAAGATTTAGATACTCAGAGAAAACGTTTAGAACAAGAAAATTTAGAAGCAGTTAATACACGCAAAAATCAAATTGAAGAAGTTAAACGAGAAATTGCTCAATTAGAAAAACAAATTACTGATAATAGTAAAATTCTTAGTCCTGTAGATGGATGTATTTTGGAAATACAAACTACTCTCGGACAATTTGTAAATCCAGGTACGACTTTGGGTAAAATTAATATCAAAGGAAAATCAGGAGAATTACAAGCAGTCAGTTATTTTGCTGTTTCAGATGGCAAACGCATCACACCAGAAATGGAAATTTTAATCACTCCTGATACTGTAAAACGGGAAAGGTTTGGTGGAATTATCGGCAAAATTATTTCTGTATCTGATTTTCCTGTAACAAAAGAAGGTGCAAACTTCGTAGTAGGAAATCCTGAAATAGTAGAAAATATTATCGGCGAAAGTGGGGGGAAAATTGAAGCGATCGCTCAACTAAAATTAGACCCCAATACCTTTAGTAGTTATCAATGGTCTTCTTCAAAAGGACCCCAACAAAAATTAACTGCTGGTACAACTACAACAACGCGAGTACGAGTAGAAGAAAGAGCGCCTATTACTTTTGTTTTACCAATTTTAAGGGAGTGGAGTGGGATTTGATTTTCAACTTGATTTTCAGCTAGCGGTTACTAATATCAAGTTCGGACAATCGACTATTTATCCGAACTTGATACTAGCAGTCAATCAGAAATAATTGCAGGGCAATTCACGACCGACATCCCTAGTATTCGCAATTATTGCATACAGGCGATCCACAATCATCAAAAGAATTCGGAAAACCATCCTGACGAAGAGCCAAATTATTGCCATCAGGATCGCAAAAGAAGGCGAGTACCGTATAACCATCCCCCGCATTGCAAAGTGGCCCAACTTCAACCCCTTTATAATCTAGGAAATCTACCGCTTGCTCAATATCATCTACAGCGATCGTAGCAGTTGCTTTTCCCGATTGAACAGGTTTACTCTGACTCAGGCCAATTTGGGTATCAGGAAGTTCTGGATAGAAAAGTTGCACATAATAAGGGAATGCGGAATTTTCCTCATTGACGATCATGCCAAGTTTTTCCTCATACCACTGAGTTGCTTCCACTCCATCACTAACATTAAACCGTGTCACCCATCCTGTTGTATAGGTTCCGCCTGGCCCAGCAAACGCTGGGGAAGTCACCCCCGAAAAGCCAAATAGGACAAAAGTGAAAGCAAATAGAGCGATAATAGCTGTAATCAACTTTCGGTGAGCTTTTGTGTGGTTCACTTTAGTTGAGTGAACTCCATTATTTGGTGTCATATAGTCCTCCAACATTTTTTTTGTGTGTAAAGCTGAACATCTATATCCTATATCCAAAAGTTAGAGACTTTTTGTAAAGTTTTGTCAATGTTGGCGGATCCTAGTGGCAGCTATTTTGTGGTTGGTCTAATAGTCAGGCAATCGCATCAGATGACACTGAAGATCATTAAAACTATTAGACATCTCCAGAAAATAAACTTGCTCTTTATTTACTATAAACTAGGGTTGTAAAAGTTACTCACAAAATCATTTTCCGTGTTTTTTTCCTAAAAACATCTTCCCTGTTCCCTGTTCTCTACTGTTACAAAAAGTTTACATCTTTTTCACCAGATGTCTATTATATAGCACTACCCATTCAAGTTAGGACATTTTTCAATCCTGTTTGCGGAGCATTTCCGCAGGAAAAACCCTTTGACAGTCTACTGTTCCCTGTTCCCTATTCCCTAGCGCGTAGCGCCATATATAGTCGTAATATCATGTCCGGATAATAGCGTGATCAAAAAACCTTCTCCCTTTGAACCAATATTCCCTTCTGCCTTCTGCCTTCTGCCTTCCTTCCACCAAAGTGTAAGTATTCAAGCGGACATGATATAAGTACTGTATTTTATCTGCAAAATGTAGGTCATAAAATTCGTATCAAATGCTAGACTGTTTACTACTTATTACTACTTATACCCCCATTTTTTCAACAACAACAGAGAGAAACAATATGACTTCAACCACCCCGCCAAGACAACAACCAACCTATAAAGCATCATTTATAGATATTGGGCTGAATAATTTTCAAATCTGGGCGCTTCAACATCCAGAAAATATCTTTAGCAAAGTCTTGCTACCAATAATTATCTTCATAGAAGGTTTAGCAGCAAATCTTCCTACATACCTAGACCAGAAACGCCTAGTTTTAGGACCAAACTTTTGTTGTGCTGGCCAAGTAGTAATGGGAGAATTTGAAGCTATAGAAACAGCACTGACTTCTCCACAAGCTCGAACATGGCGTTTAGGCACCACCGTACTAGAAGCAAATCATTTGCCTAACCAAGATGTAGATGGCAGAAATGTTTTCCTACTAGCACTTTCAGACCAAGAAGCAACAGGTAGTAATGACCATGAAGCTTTCCGCAGATGTTTACAGGATTATATTCTCAATGACTCCTCAATAGCACGTCAGCAAGATGCGATCGCCAGACAACTTATTGAAAAGTTAGCAGCAGATTATATAGATATGTCTCACGGTCCTGGTGGAGCTTTCTTTAGCGAGGATAAGCGGGGTTGGAAACGGTTTCTGATTGAATATCTTCACTATGTTTTATTTTAGTTAGACCCTAACGATCAAGCTACAATGGACTTCCTCACAGATTTACACTATACACGCCAGGGTACACTGCGCTACTTTGCAGGTGTTAGTACTATCTTAGAAGAGTTAAACATATTTAGGCATGGAAAAATTTCAGAGTCCATCGAGCAAGCAGCAACCATATATGAAAATTCTCCTGTATTAGCCAACTTTAACGAACAGAGCGATCAGTATAATGGCATGACAAGACGAGAATTAGCCAAACTGATGACATCTATTATGAGTATAGCCGCTTTACAAGGTCCTCTACATCTTGGTCAAACTGCTATGGGCGATCGACCTCTTCCCGCCTACAAAGGACAAAATACATCTGAAATTAACCCTACTCATTATTGGGATGAACTTGACCTCGACAACCGAGAGTCGGTGCGACTATATCTCCTAGAATGTTCCCGTCTCTGGGCACCCGTTAGTGCCTCCCATAGAATAGCAACCGATACTTTTACAGTGACAATAGCTGGCAGATATAGAACTTTTCCTACTGGTACAAAAATATTGATTCCTATGAGCTTAGGATTGTTAGACGAGAGCTTTTGGGGTCCGACAACCTATCAATTTGATGCCAACCGAGAAAATCTTTGCCCTTTCCACATGGGTTTCCATTCTGTAGGCGATCGTAGTGCTGGACGCATCTGTCCTGGTAAAGACGTAGCAATGAATATGCTTGTGGATGTCACGATCGCTTTAGGTAAGGTAAGACGTTCAACTTTTAGTTCTAATATTAATCCTGTTTAATTATGCAACCGCTTTGCAGGAGGAAGAATGCCTTTAGTTATCTAGGAGAGAAGGAAAGACCGAAAAATCTGACGTTGTTTGAGTTTTAAGATTTTGATATGTCCGCACCCTTTCCTTCCACTGCTATATGGTTTATGATGTGGTAATTATCATTTTCTTTGTGGGTGTAATACCCCACCGTCAACGGGGGTGTTCAAAATTACTTGGGGGAGCGAATCCCCATGTAATTTTCCTCCTGTCTCCTGTCTCCTGTCTCCTGTCTCCTTCTTCAATTAGGATATTGCCATTCAAGAAGAGCGTGGTAATTTTTGTGCGTTATGTATCAAATTGTAAATTAATTCAAAAGTTAGTTACATCAGTGACTTGAAGCGTTTTGTGGCTAAATATGCAACGTCTTTTTTTTAGCTTGCTCTACTTAATTACTTATAATCAAGTTTTTGTTTGTAGTTTTGCTCTAACCCTTGCAATACTTATATGAGGACTAAAGCTCTACTACGAGCCTGATTATAAATGATATCTTTTTCAAAGAACATCAAGTAATATCATGTTCAATTGACAAGTTGAAATAATTTTTGCAGAAAGGAAATAATGACTTAACTATAGCAATAGAAAGATAGTTTAGGTTCTATACTGATAATGCCCTTGAGATAGGTAAATGTTTTTCAATCTGTTTCCTGCTATAATTAACGACAATATTAATTACCTATTTTGATTTCCAATTAAACTATAGTAAAAAATCGGTTTTTTGGGAGTTGACAAGGTAATTATTCTATGTTAGAAAAAGGTATAAATTGGGAAAATAACAAGAGTGTTTGCTCCCAAAATGTTAAAAACTCTCTGATTTCAAATAAACTCAAAACCAAAGAAAAGTCTGTGAATTTCCAATCAGTCATAGCCACCTTAAATCAGTTCTGGAGCGAGCGCGGTTGTCTCATCGCTCAACCTTATGATACTGAAAAAGGAGCAGGTACAATGAATCCCCATACATTTCTGCGGGCGATCGGTCCTGAACCTTGGTCAGTTGCTTATGTCGAACCCTGTCGTCGTCCTACTGATGGGCGTTACGGAGAAAACCCCAACCGCTTCCAACACTACTACCAATATCAAGTCCTGATCAAACCTTCTCCTAATAACATTCAGGATGTTTATCTAGACTCCCTCCGCGCTCTGGGTATTCGCCCAGAAGACCACGATATTCGTTTCGTAGAAGACAACTGGGAATCTCCCACTCTAGGAGCTTGGGGAGTAGGTTGGGAGGTTTGGCTTGATGGCATGGAAATTACGCAGTTTACCTATTTTCAACAATGTGGTAGTATAGATTGCCGACCAGTGTGCATCGAAATTACTTATGGTTTAGAACGCCTTGCTATGTATCTCCAAGAAGTAGATGCGATTACAAAAATAGCTTGGACTGATAAGGTAACTTATGGAGACGTTTATCTTCAGGGAGAAATTGAACAATGTACCTATAATTTTGAGGCATCTAATCCTGAGTTTTTGTTTACCCTCTTTGGTCTCTATGAAAAAGAAGCTGAACAACTAACAAAACAAGGATTAGTTTTACCAAGTCTTGATTACGTTCTCAAATGTTCTCATAGTTTTAACTTACTTGATGCTAGAGGGGTAATTTCTGTCACCGAACGCACTCGTTACATTGGCAGGATTCGTAATCTCGCACGTCAAGTCGGTCAACTTTATTTACAACAACGGGAAAGTCTTAACTTTCCATTGCTAAAATCTAACCCAGAAGATAAGGCTAAAGCAGCAGCTTAACGAAGTCAAAAGTCAGAAGTTAACCCACCCCTCGCCCCTCCCCCTCCCAGGAGGGGAAGTAGGGGATTTGAGCAAGCCTCCAAAAACATTTCGCCTTAAAAGGCGGGGTTGCGCGACCCAATTATTTTGATCAACTTAAACTTTGAACAAGAAAGCAAAAACTACCACCAGAGAAAGAAATGGAAATCAGAGAATATTTAGAACCAATAGCTGACATCTTCCGCAATTTCGGTACACCAGAACCAATTGTACATTGGGGACATCCATTGATGATGGCGATCGTTGTATTTGTTATGGGTAGTTTTGTGGGTTTAACTGGATGGCGTAGACGAGTAGTTACTGATGAAGCCATAGCTGTTGAAAGTGCCTCTAATCATCGTAAGATGGCACCATTTATGTTTTTATTTATCGCATTAGGTTATACGGGTGGAATATTATCTCTAGTGATGCAGGAACAGCAAATATTTGAAAGTCCTCATTTTTGGACTGGTTCGGCAGTATTGGTACTACTGGCAACAAATGGTTTGATCTCCCTGACAAAATTTGGTGGAAATCAAGCTGCATTGCGTACTACTCACGCTTACCTTGGTAGCATTGCACTTTGTATCATGTTTGTTCATGCAGTGTTGGGTCTAAGACTTGGTTTAGCTATCTAAATTAGGCATTGCTGAATTAAGGTATGAAAGTAGGTTTATAGGGAATAGGGAATAGGGAACACCGGATCTGGGAATTAATATTAACAAGTAGTTCAAACCATCCAAAATAAAAAATCCCAAATACAAAATTCTCAAATCATACCCAGAATCAGCAACGCCCTAAATTATTTATATTTTCTGTGGCGGGTTTAATACCCCACCGTCAACGGAGGTGCTTAAAATTGTTTGGGGTTTGTAGACACGAAGTGGCCTTCGTTGACTATCCATAAGTAATTTTTCCTTCTGCCTTCTTCCTTCTTCCTTCTTCAATGAAATATGAATCAAGCTGTAGCGATTGTCATCAGCCTAGCTTACATATTGGGGCTAGTATCTACCATTGTTCCTTGGGGTATATATGTTATGCTAACTGTGGGCTTAGTCTTAGCAATTATCGTACAACAAGGATACCGACAAAACTTACGAAGATCGACTAAAATCATAGCAACTCCTCAGCAAAAAATTAATTCTGAAGACTTACTCAGAAATGGTCAGTTTCCAGATTTACTCCCAAAAAGAACAAGAAAATCTCTACTAAATTCAAATTGGTTGTGGATAACTGCTGGAGCGGTCGCTTTTCTTGCTAGTTTTTATTTTTTAGTCCGAGTACCCCAACCATCAATAGATGACGTTAGTAAAATAATTCCCGTTGATCGTGACTCCCAACAACAACAAGTAGTTACTGTTCGTGGAAAAGTGCTTTCTCTTCCCCGCAAGACTCGCTCACAAAAAGCACAACTGTGGCTAAATGTCACTCAAGTTAGTGAAATAGTAGGTACTGATGGTTCGGCCAATGTACACCAAGACGTTACAGGCAAACTTTATGTTACAGTTCCCCTATTACATGCAACAGGTGTCTATCCTGGTGAGGCAGTAGCAATTACTGGATCTTTATACAAACCATCACCAACAACTAATCCCGGAGGCTTTGACTTTCGTGCTTACTTGGCTAGACAAGGTGCTTTTGCTGGGATTACAGGTTATAAACTCACCATCACAAACCAAGAAAGGACTAATATTTGGGGATTAAGTCGCATACGACAACGAATTATTCGCTCTCATGTAAGTTCATTGGGCGTACCAGAGGGTCCCCTTGTGAGTGCAATGGTATTAGGGCGTAGAGCTGTAGATTTATCTTATCAATTACGAGACAAGTTTGTCAAAGTAGGGTTAGCTCATGTATTAGCAGCATCAGGTTTTCATATTTCCTTAATTTTAGGTGTGGTGCTGACTTTGACTAAAAGCTTGTCTCCCGGAGCAAGATTTGGTTTTGGCATCCTAACTTTAATTATTTATGTTGGTTTAGCAGGTATTTCGCCTTCAGTGTTACGAGCAGCATTGATGGGGTTAGCTGCTTTGGTTGCCATCGTTTCCCAACGTCAAGTTCAACCATTAGCTTCTCTAGTTGTGGCTGCAACTTTTCTACTATTAATTAATCCTTTATGGATTTGGGATTTAGGATTTCAGTTGAGTTTCTTGGCAACTTTAGGATTGTTGGTAACAGCGCCACCATTAATGAAACATTTGGATTGGTTGCCCTCTGGTATTGCATCTCTAGTTGCTATTCCGATCGCTGCTTCTATTTGGACTTTACCTCTATTACTGTATGTTTTTCATGTTGTATCTCCTTATACTATTTTTGTGAATATAATTACTGCGCCTTTGGTTGCGGTGATTACACTGGGTGGTTTTATCAGCGCCATCGTGGCTTTGATTTCTCCTTATGTAGGTAGTCTTATTGCTGGAATATTGTATTTTCCAGTCAGGGTTTTAATAGAGATCGTAAATTTTTTTAGTGCGTTGCCAGGAAATCAAGTAGCAGTGGGTGCTATATCAATTTATCAATTGGTTGTGCTTTATGGGTTGATTTGTGGTATTTGGTTGTGGAGAAATAGACCGCCAGAAGCGAATCAGAGAAACAAGAAAAAGCTTTCTCTGAAATTTTGGCAGTCGGGTGTGATTTTGGCGATCGCCATCATTATTATTCCTCTTTGGTATACTCGAGCTTCTGTGTTTCAAGCTACGATTCTTGATTCATCTGAGGAACCAGTGTTTGTGATTCAAGATGGACGGAAAGTAACTTTGATTAACTCTGGAGGTGAAAATACGGCCAGGTTTATGGTATTACCATTTTTACGCCAGCAAGGTATTAATAGAATTAATTGGTCTATTGCCCTTCATTCTCAAAAAGGTATAAGTCGTGGCTGGCCAGATATTTTGAATACCTTGAGAGTGAAGATATTTTATGATGTGGAAACTGATGATCAAAAGAATTATCAAACTAATAATCAACCTGTGTTAGATGCTGTGGGAGCTAGTCAAGCTGATTATTTTACTTTGGTAAATAATCAAACTATTGAATTGGGTTCGATACAGATGAAGTTAATTAATTCTGAGACCCCAATCGTGGAATTTATGCTTCATGGCCAAAAGTGGTTATTATTGGGAGATGTGAAATTGCCTGAACAGAGTCGGTTACTAGCGGCAAGAAGTTTTCCGCAGACTCAGGTGCTTTGGTGGTCTGGGAACAAGTTAAATCCAGAGTTGTTGAATATTATTCGGCCAGAGGTAGCGATCGCTTCGTCTGATTCTGTCCATCCAGATATGGTTGAACTTTGCCAGGAAAATGATATTCTTCTATTTTGGACTGGTCGTGATGGTGCAATTCAATGGACTCCTGCTACGGGCTTTCAAACTACTTTAGAATCAGATAAGGTTGATAGTTCTCTATTTTGAGAAGGCAGAAGGCAGAAGGCAGAAGGGAATATTGGTTCAAAGGGAGAAAGTTTTTTTATCACTGATTATCCGCACATGATATGAAATGTTGCTCCGAACCAAAAATCCTTACCTTTGCAAAGATAACATAAGGGTTCTATAATATAGAAATATGTATTTTGTGAAAATCAAAGTTTAATTATCATTTTTGGCTTTTAAATTTTGACTTTTGACTTTTTATCAAAATAACATGGGTCTAAAACCCCGCCTTTTAAGGCGTAATATTTTTGGAGCGTTGCTCAAATGCCCGTTACAAAAATAACTTCTGACTTCTGACTTCTAACTTCTGACTTCGTTATGGAGAGGTGGCAGAGTGGTCGAATGCGGCGAACTCGAAATTCGTTGAAGGGTGACTTTCCGTGGGTTCGAATCCCACCCTCTCCGTTTATTCCGTATAAAAAAATGGGTGGTGGTGCATTGTAACGGTCGTCCATTACATTATTTTTGTGAGGTACGGCAGTGGGAGCATCTTGCTCCCGTGCCAAGCATCCCTTGTTCTTTGTATACCATTACTATGGAAGACTACCAAAAAATGTTCTCTTCACGAGGGCCATTAACAAATTTTTCTTGATATTCCCCTCCTGGGAGCAGTAGGGGTGGGTCTCTACACTCTTTATCTGTAGGAGAACGTGGGAGTTATCCCTATTTTTGTTAAAAGCTATAGCGCTACGCAAATAAGGCGCAGACATTTATAGAACCCCTAAGCGTATCTTTTTCATTGATTTTCCTTTCTGCAACATCGGGAGACTTTGCCAAAACGGGAATTTTGTACGTCAAGGAACTAACAAGACCTCCGAAAAACTTGTAACTTAAAGCTTTTAGCTATTCAGAGTTTGATTTTTTGAGTTCTCAAGGGACGCAAATTCTCAAAACGACTCTGGAGATTAGCTCAATAAAATTGAAAAAATGAAGACCTTAACGACTGGAAGATATACTAATTAATACTTTCAAGCTTTTTATTAATTCATTAGCGTACAATTTTTATGTTTGGGTACAGTCTGCCATATTTATGACCTCTAACCTCAAGCTTCTGACTTCATAGAGTGCCAGCTATCTAGTTGAGGAAAAGCCTATGTTTTCGTGAATATTTTATCAAAAAACTAGACTTGAAAAACCCCTGAAGTGTCTATATTATAAAGGTTATAAGTCTTTCTTTACCAACATATTTTTTTCATTCACCTACATCCATTTCTTAAGAAGACTATCCTTAATCAATTGTTGATGAAATTCTTTATCTGACTTCCATTTTTCATATTCTTCTTCTTCTTTTGTTTTCTTTCTGGTTATTTCATCTCTTTTATATTTCTGTGGCTCCTTCTTAATTCTTTCGGGTTTGGAAATTTTTGATGTAACGGGTTTGGAAATTTTTGGTGTAATTTTGGCTTCTATCCGTCTTACATCTTCATCCCGTAAACTTAAACGCTTTTGAATTCGTTCTAAGTTTAGGCGATCATTTTTTCTTAACGGAAAACTTCTTTTAACCGCTTTACTGAATAGTGTTTTATACTGTTGCAAATTTTTCCAGCGTTTGCGATGAAGTTCCATCACCTCTTTTTCTATTATTTTAGCATCTTCGATAGAAATTCCATGTTCAAGACGATGAATTTCCAAAATTTCACGTTCAAAGTCGTCAATTTCTCCTCGTATAAAATCAATTTCATCCCGTTCATTCTGAATAATCGCCTCAACTTCTTTGCGATATTTAAGCTTAGGATTACCTTGAGGCGATCTAGCAATATGAATTCTATAACCTTGCTCAACTGGGTAAAATCGAGGAGTCATCTCTGGGGATTCTTCTTGCACTTTCTCACTAGCATATTCATGCAATTCATCCACCGAGATTACACCATTATTATCCTGATCTGCTTTTCCAGTATGAATTCCTTCAACCAGATATTTTGTATAGATAGACAAACCTGAAGTTTTCGATTCATAGGACATCTGAGCCGAACTAGAAGAAGTTAAAATTGCCCGTCCTTCTCCTCCCAAATCTTGTTTAAAATTAATGGGAGCTTCACCAGCATATTTAGGATTGAGTTCCTTATCAAATGCGCCGCTAAAACAACAGTCTAAAATAATAACTTGATGGTTTGAACTACTATCGTTCATGCGTTTCTTTAAATAACTCGCTTCTACTGCTGTCGGGGGGATTACAATACCTCGTTCATTTTTGTCCGTTTCAGGTGTAGCTATAAATAGATCACCCTTGGGATTTGTAATTCCATGACCAGAAAAATAGAACAGCAATAATTCATTAGATTTGCGACTATCAAATAGCTTGTAAATCTCGTATTCCATATCTTGGCGATTGATATTTTTGAAAGTTTTTACTTCATCAAAACCGCCCATTTCAGAGTTAAGCAATACCTCTTGTAATGCGTCTACATCGTTAACTGCACTGGGAAGCTTGGTAAAATTTTTATATTCACTAACCCCAATTAATAAAGCAATTTTTCTCACTGATATTTCCCCTTATCCCTTTAAAAATTTATCAACTTCAGGCAAAATCGTTTCCAAATCTTCAGGACGACGAAATTTAGCTTTTAATTTTCGACCATTACCTTCAGCTTCGATTTCGTAGATTCTCCCGAAAGTGCGATTGCCCAGATGCTTCACCAACGTTTTTAAATTTTGAAGACTGACTTCGGCTGTTAGAACATTAATTAAAAATCCACCAATTGATTTGGCTCTTTCTTCTACTTCAGAAATGGGAATTTGATTGACTTCTAGGACTCCATATACTTCTTTAATTTCTGCTTGTAAATATTGGGTGGCTTGTTGTAGCTGAGATTCGTTTAGTTCTGGATCGGAAATAGTAATTTTAACTAAAATATTTGATTCAGACATGAAAGTTTTTCCTGATTTTATTTGTTGCTGGTTACTTAGTTAATTTATAGAGATACTTCTGACTTAGAATTTTATTTGTTTATAAAACATCAGTTTTGTATTGCCTGAACTTGAGCTTCCAGCTTAGTCATGCGTTCTTCTAAATCAATCACTCTCTGACTGAATAGAATATCCTCAACAGCACCTAGATACTGATCAATAAAACTTACAATCACCTCACTCTTAGTCAAGTAGGCTTTTGTTCTGTACTCCTCTAATTGCTGGTGAAGATGGTCTGAAATTCGGAAACCAATGGTTATATTGGACATAGAGCATATAACACTTTATTAAATTAAGTTTAACATCTGAATAGAAAATTGGGTAGTCCCACATAAGTTTAGTGTATGGAGTACCACAATTTGGACAAAACTTAATGCTTAAAAGACATCAAAGGTTCCTGACATTTTTGACAATAATCAGGACTTACGCAAAGGCACTATTTATAGAGTCTAGTAACTATTGAACAACAGTTTTGAACACTATATATGGCGTATATGCGTAAGTCCTAAATAATTTAAGTAGAGGTCAGACTCCGGCGAAGTTTCGGAGTCATGGGAATGCCCACTGCTGTGTTTAACTTTTAGCTTTTAGCTTTTAACTTTTAACTTCTGACTTCTGACTTTTTACTTCTGACTTTCAATTAACTACCTATACCCAACTGACTAGCTAAGGCAGGAGTTAAAGGAAACAAAGTAGCGATCGCCATAAACAAAGCGAACAAACACAAAGTAGCTCGTAGATCGTCAGGTTCTATTAATTCATTTAAACAAGGACGTTCCAAATTTCGCTGTAATACCAAAATAATAATTGCCCAATACAATGCTAAAGGATTAACTAGGGAAGCAATGACTAAAACTACAAAAGTGAAAAATGTTGCTCTACCTGCAACTTTCCGAGCATAAATTGCCTGAATAATTCTACCGCCATCCAACTGACCCGCAGGCATAAGATTTAGCGCTGTAATTACCAAACCCAACCAACCGATAATTGCTAGTGGGTGAACATCTACTATATTTTGATTTACCGCCGAACCTAAAATCACCCGTGCTAAAGTTCCCACTAAAACAGAAGCTCTGAAAAATTCGGACGGCATCTGAAACATACTACCTTCGTGGGAAAGCAATAAACCCACCAATAGCATTGCCAAAGAAAGTATTCCTCCAGCAGCAGGTCCGGCAAAAGCTACATCAAACAGGACTTTCCTATTCGGTATCGCTGACTCGAAACGGTTAACAGACCCAAAACTGCCAATTTGCCAAGCTGGTAGAAAAAATGGCCAACTAAAGCGGACATTGTGACGTTTTGCCAAGACTTGATGGGCGACTTCGTGAATACCTAAAACTGCACATAGACCAAGTGCAATGGGTAATGCTTCTGGATACCGTGTGGGTTCGTTGAAAAAGTCAAACCCTAATAATAAACCACCTGCTTCAAAACTGGTGGCAATAGTAGCGATCGCTAGCACAACTGCCAGAATTTTTTGGGATGTAGTAGCGGGTTGAGGGTCATTTTTGCTTGGTAAAATGATGACTACTGGTTTCTCTTCAGGACTTTCTATGAGGAATAGTCGATAACGATCGCCTAGTTTTTCTTGCAAACTGACTGATAACTGGGTATGGATTTTTTCTACATCTCCCCGTAAATTACCTTTGAAAATAGCTCCTTCTTGATAAGGAATAGTTTCGGTTGTGAAGAAAGTATCGATACCAAAAATATCTTTGATTTTCTGGAGGTCTTCACTAGGGATAGGAATAAATTCTGGAGTTTGTTCTTTTTGTGATTCAGTGTTTGCTATTTTATCCTGGGTTGATTGAGTTTCTTCTTCATTGCTAGATAGTTGTGAGTCGCCGATGGTTTTGAGACTGGGTTGGTTTTCTGGGTCTTTAGCTGCTATTGTTCGTAGTTGTCGTCCCAAGTATATATATAATCCTGTACAAGCTACGAGCAAAAATAGGACAAATACTAGGTTCAGATAGATTCCAGCAGCAAATAGAGCAAAAAATAGTAACCAAGGTGCCATTAATACTACTGATTGTAACCAGGCGAGAATGCCTACTCTACCATAAGGTCTTGCTCTGTAGTATCCCCAGCCAAGAATTCCAAGAGTTATTAAAGCTACTATTACTGTGGTTATGTTTTCAGATATGTTATACATAATTGTATGTGCAATTCAAAATTCAAAAGTCGAAAGTAGTAAGTTTTCCCTTATATTTTTGTAAATAAAGGAAAGAGTTTACCTGTGATAATTATTCGTTTTTCATAATTGTTTTTAAGGAATTTAATAACTTACTTTTTTAATTGCAGTAATTAATTATTTAAACAATATTCTGTCAATTAGGCTTCAATCATGAAGATACCTAAATAAATTTTAGGAAAAATTATTTGAGTTAATTAATTTTTTTTTCACTTTAAATTTAGACTATATCAATAATGATTGAATTAATCATTATTTGCTATTTCAAAAAAATGATGTTATCGACTCACTCTTGTATAAATGTTTCTGTAGATCCTGTATCAACATGAACATAACTACGATGTTTGGCAGATGTATAATTTGGATTGAGTCTAATTGCTTGATTATAATCAGCGATCGCCCCCCAATTATCTCCTACTTTTCGCAATACATTTCCCCGTCGATAATAAACTTTTGGATGAGTCGCATCTAATTTAATTGCCTGGTTATAGTCATCAATTGCTCCTTGATAATCTTCTAATTTTTCTTTCACATCACCTCTATAAATATAAGCATCTGAGTTACCGTTATCTATCTCTATTGCATGATTAAATTCTGCCAAAGCTAATTGATAATTTTGTTGCTGATATTCTGCTAATCCCTTTTTATAAAAATCATTAAATCCTAGGTTATCATTTTCACTTTTTATTTCTGTAGATGCATCATCTTCGATTTTTTTTTCTTCTGCATTTGCTAGCTTTTCTTCAACATTAACTAATACATTTTTTAGAGGATTAGCTACTATCAAGCTTCCAGCTACAGCTTCTTTTCTTGCCCATTTATCTGTAGCTAAAATATCATCTAAACTGGGATTTTTCTGACAATCTGACTTATGCTTTTCACATACATATTCAATCAACTTAGGAATATCCAAAAAAGGAATTTTTTCTTCTAAAAATAATGCCACAGCCTGTTCATTTGCTGCATTCAAAGCCGCCGGCATCGAACCACCTATACGACCTGCAGTATAAGCCAATTGAATACAAGGATATTTCAAATTATCGGGTTCCTTAAAAGTCAAACTACCAGCTTTAACTAAATCTAATTGTTTCCAATCAGTATAAAGCCTTTCCGGCCAAGATAAAGCGTAAAGTAGAGGCAAACGCATATCTGGCCAACCCAACTGAGCTAAAACAGAAGTATCTTGTAACTCAATTAAAGAGTGAATTATACTCTGAGGATGAATCACTATATCAATATTTTCATAATCTAATCCAAACAAATAATGAGCTTCAATAACTTCCAAACCTTTATTCATCATCGTGGCAGAATCCACGGTAATTTTACGACCCATTGACCAGTTAGGATGTTTAATGGCATCTGCTACTTTGACTTTTGATAATTTATCAATTGGCCAGTCTCGAAAAGCACCACCAGAAGCAGTTAAAATAATTCTACGTAAACCCTCTTTAGGTACACCTTGAAGACATTGAAAAATTGCTGAATGTTCTGAGTCGGCAGGCAACAATTTTACTCCGTGTTCTTCAATTAAAGGATTAACAACTGGGCCTGCTGCGATAAGTGTTTCTTTATTTGCCAAAGCAATATCTTTTCGGGCCTCAATAGCGGCAATAGTAGGTAATAAACCAGCACAACCGACAATACCCGTTACTACAGCTTCTGAGTCACCATATTTCGCAACTTCAATGACACCATCTTGGCCTGCAAGCAATATGGGTTGAGGTGTCAGGTCAGCAATGGCCTCTTTTAACTCTGTAAATTGGGACTCATTGTTAATAGCAACAATTTCAGGGCGGAACTGTCGTACTTGTTGAGCTAACATTTCTACGTTGCTTCCAGCAGCTAACCCAATAACTCGAAACTTATCTGGGTTTTGAGTAACAATATCTAAGGTTTGAGTACCAATAGACCCTGTAGATCCCAAGATTGTAATTGCTTTCATATTTTTTTGAGAAATTTGTCCACAATTCCACTATACGATTCATTGGTTATTTTGTGTTAAGAGCAAGGTTGCCAGAGTAATAGATTTTAGTTATTCAGATTTTTAATATCAAAAGAGAAATCATAATTTTGCTGACAAATTATCCCAGATTAATCCAGCATTAGATGTACTTTTCTCTAGATATTCCTGTTTCTGAATTTTTTTTTACTATTGGGACTTTAGCAAAAAACGCCAAAAGTATTAAACCCTTGCTGTATAATACTTTAACGTCAAAATAGCCTATTTCTTGATATATCTAGTGCAGGATGGCGGAAATAACTGACCAGTTACAAAATCCCAAAACAATTACAAATCAAAAATGATTGACTGTCAGATATGCGTCTTACATTCTGAGGTGTCCTCAGAATTACGCACTCGATGCATGAATTTTGACTTTTAACTTCCGCGTAGCGGCACTAGGTTTTCCTGGGTCATGCTACGCAAAGAGCAATTTTTAGCCTGAGTTTCGTATTTTCCTTGCTACCGTTGAGTTGGAAGCCATTTTTACCATCAAAAATATCAAAGTCCCGCTATGAAATTTTCCTAATGCAATAGTATCAAGCTATTGACACTCTCACCGTATAAATCTAAAGATTATAATGGGAGATTGTTGCGAGTGCTGACGCAACGCTAGGCGTTTTCGTTGCGGAATGCTGCGCAAACATGTCGTGGAGGGTTAACGTTTGTGGTAGCATGACCTTAGGAAAGTTGTGCGCCAGCTAAATATAAATTCTTACCTAGGCAACAAATCAAACAAGTTGAGTTGTACCCCCACAATTACTGCAATTATGTTTTCTATTCCTGCGAAATGCTGCGCAAACAGAGAAGAGAGTTTCTTTAAGAATATGATTAATATCTATTTCTTGCTGTTTAGTTGACAAAAGTTTTGTACTGGTAAGTTAAAGTAATCAAAGGTTGAAAATAAAACATTAATAACTTTGATTGATTCGCTACCGCTCAATTAATTTGCTGATTTAAATTCGCATTGTGGCTGTCTAGCGTGCCTTTACCAAGCAGTTTATACGTCCCGTATCACCGCTAAATCATAGATTATAGCGGGAGTCCTCTTTTAAGATTTCCTGATAGTATCAAGCTAATATACTAGATATAATATAAAAATCAAAACTGATATAAAAAAACTTAGTAATGCTTGGCAGCTTTTTCTAAATAAGCTATTATAGAGCAAAAAATTATTACTGTGAAAAATGAGTAATTTAATCAAGGAAATACGTCAATCTATCCGACTTATTAAAAATGATATGATTCATAAGTATTATGACTTGAGAATCAATCAAGTTGAAGACCCATACCGAGCAATGTTCAGAACGGAACCATACAAGTTCATTTTTATTCTCAGCCATATGCGTTCTGGTTCTTCATTACTAGCTAATATATTAAGTTCTCATACAGAAATCTTAGGATATGGTGAAACTCACATTCAATATGCCTCTGAATTTGATTTGAATAAATTAGTATCTAAAGTGTATCGTAAAACCCAAAATATTCGCAATTTGCAAGACTTAAAAAGTTTGAGAATGAATCATAAATATATTCTCGATAAAGCTTTACATAATAAGATTTTTTTAGATGAAAAATTGTTAACTTCGGAAAATTTATATAGTATATTTCTCATCAGAGATCCAGAGAGAACAATAGCTAGTATTCTCGACCTCAAGCCACACTGGAGTGAAGAAAAAGTATTAACTTATTATTTAAATCGCTTATCAACTTTAGAAAGATATGCAAAGTTAATCAATAGCAAAGAACGTACTTTGATGATTTCCTACGATCAACTACTGAATCAGACGGACTTAGTTTTTGATGCTTTAAAAAAAGTCCTTAGAACACAATCAGAATTTTCGGAGGAATACAAAGTAACGAATAAAACAGGAAGACCTGGAATAGGTGATTCTAAAGAGAATATCAAAGCAGGTCGTATTGTCAGAAACCCTAGAAAATTAGAACAAAAAATAACTCCGACATCAATGGCAGAAGGGATTAAGCAGTATGAAAATTGTGCTTTAACACTTTCTGAGTATTGTAAATTCGTGAAAAATCCCAACTAATACCGTTTCACCCCCTTTGGGAGGAAGTCAAAAGTCATGCATTAAGATTTTATAGAGTTTGAAACTATTTGTAAAATTATTTTTTCAAATTGGTATAACCTGTTCAAAACATTAGTAAAAAAATCATGGGAATACTTGTTGAAAAAGAGCGAAAAAATAAGATTTAACTTACATTCCGCACTTCAAAACCTAGTATATAAAGATAAGTAGTCAGGTAAGAAAGCTGTCAAATTGGCGACGTACAGTCAGGAGAGAGTAGTAGTCGCCAATAACTCAAAATAAATTCATTATTTATACTTAATATTTTCTTGATAATTTGACTCTTACCGAAAAATTGTGGGTATGCGCCTCCCCTTTTAAGGGGATAATAAGCGGTCGTTTGCGCAGCATTCCGTAGGATGGGATGGCGAGGTCTCCTCGCCATATCCAATCGACTCCTGTGAAAAAAAATTTTCATGAATTTGTCAATCCTCTTCTTTTCAAGGAGAGGTAATTATTCATTATTCATTATTCATTATTAATTGTTGAAAAAGGCCAATAAAGATAATTTACGCGATATAAATACTTAGAGAATCGCTAGTTTTTGTCCTTTGTGCTACTTTTTATTTGACAAATTGACTTGCGGAATGTGGGATTTAAAAATATGATGCTTTTTCCACCACCTGTTGTGAGTAGGATAATAATTGTTGCAGCTTTGATTTTCTTTCTGTGTAGTAGTTTACGCCACGCATTGTTCTATTCTACTGGTTTTGACTTAGGTATTTATGACCAAGTTGTATATTTGATTAGTCAAGGAGAATCTCCCATTTCTTCTTTTTTGGGGTATCACCATCTGGGGAATCATGCTGCTTGGGCAGTTTATCCTCTGGGATTATTGTATCTGATTTATCCTAATGTACACTGGCTACTTTTAGTACAAGCTATATGTTTGGCCTTGGGAGCGTGGCCTACTTGGTGTTTGGCCAAACAGGCAAGTTTAAATCAAGGACAAGCAGTAGCGATCGCTTTTTCTTATCTCTTTTACCCAGTAGTTTTTAATATTAATTTATTTGATTTTCACCCAGAAGTTATGGCATTACCTGCTATTTTAGTTGCTATTTTAGCTGCTAGACTGCAACGTATTTTCTGGTTTTGTCTGGCAATTATTTGGGTGTTAGGTTGCAAGGCAGTTTTATCATTAACTGTAGTTTTTATGGGTGTTTGGTTACTAACTTTTGAAAGGCGGAAGTTTTGTGGTTTAGTTGCTCTTTGTTTAGGTATTTTTTGGTTTGTGGTTGTCACTCAAGGAATTATTCCTTTTTTCAGTGGTGGAGAAGTAGCTGGAGTAGGGCGTTATAGTTATCTGGGAGATTCTGTTGTGGGAATTATGATTAATATTTTGCTACAACCAGGAGTAGTGTTAGGGAAGATATTATCTTTTGAGACTATCAAATATATTTGTCTGTTATTGTTACCTGTAACTTGGGGAATATTTCCTCTACTTCAGACAAATCAGACTATTTTGCCTCATCTTATCCCTCTCATTCCAACTATTCCCACAATTGTGTTGAATGTGTTGTCTGAAGTATCATTTCAAAGAAGTTTAAATTATCAATATTCCTTGCCAGCGATCGCTTTTTTATTATTAGCAGTAATTTCTTGTTTAGCAGCAGCTTCAAAAGCTGAAGAAAATGATATTTCATTAAATTTATCTGGGAAAAGAGAGTTAGAAATTCCTAAGTTTAATCTGAGATTATCAGTACCAAATTTTCAAGCTCCTAAAATGATTATTTTGTGGTCTGTTTTAATGTTTTTATTGCTAGGGAATGTAGCAGATTTATTTTTATATTGGCAGAGTTTGGATACTTGGCAAGCCACAAGGAATGCAATTACTTATGTCAAAACTGAAGGAGGGGTACTTACAGATAATAGATTAGCACCCCATTTTACTCATCGTTCAACAGTAAAATTATTAAATCAAACAAAGCCAGATAATTTAGATGAATTTGATTATGTAGTTCTGAATTTACGTCATCCTTGGCCAGATACTGAGGAGGCAGGTATTATCCTTTCTAAAAATCTCCAAAATAACCAAGAATGGGAATTAAATTATCAAGAAAATGATGTACTGGTATTTCAAAGGAAAGAAGGAAGAAGGAAGAAGGAAGAAGGAAGAAATATGAAAAATTTAAGTATTGTCAAACTATCATTTACTTCGTCATTTCAGTTACCAGTTATCGGTCAATTACCCGCAATCAAAATGTTAAATAATTTCCCTTTTTGATGGAGGTTAAGAGAGATAATAAGTTGATTATGGGCGGTCTGTCGGACATTATTGAAAACTTCTTTTCGATCGTGAGAATAGACAGTAAACCTCGCAGAAATAGTATGAAGTAAAGATATTTTTTGAGAAACAGTATAACATTCTTCAATTGCATAATAAATACTAAATATAGTAAGTCTAAATCAATGGCGATAGTTCTGCATAGTAATGGTATATGTAGATGAACAACGGCGTTTCATGGGAGCAAGATGCTCCCACTGCTTTTGTCCTTGACCAAAATAATTACAATAGACCACCATTACTTGAATGGCAAAAAATCTCTACATCAGAACTTACGCATTTTTATGGTAAAAACACTATATGTACCATAGTGCTATAGTTTTTATCTAGTATATGTAGTGTCTTTGCGTAAGTCCTGTAAATAGAAGTATAGTCAGCAAATATTACTTAATGTTATCACAGTCAGACTCAGTTGCTAAAAATTTGCTTACTTATTCTTTCTTCCTTTTTACTTCTAAATAGAAGTATAGTTAGCAAATATTACTTAATGCTGTCAATAGTCAGACTTAGCTGCCAAAATTTGCTTCCTTCTTCTTTCTTCCTTCTTCCTTCCTTGTCAGACTCAGTTGCCAAAATTTTCTTCCTTCTTCCTTCTTCTTTCTTCCTTCTAAAATGCTAATTGTCAAACAACTAAAATCTGCTCCTCTCTCTACAATAACCATAATTGCTGCCATAATTTTATTTATCTGTAGCAGCATACGTCATTTATTGTTTCAATCTACGGCTTTTGAAATGGGAATTTATGACCAAGTTACTTATTTAATTAGTCAAGGTTTACCCCCTATTTCTTCCTTCTTAGAAGTACATCATTTAGGTAATCATGCTGCTTGGTCAATGTACCCTGTAGCATTACTTTATAAAATTTATCCTTCAGTTTATTGGTTATTACTAATACAAGCCATTTGTTTAGCAATAGGAACAATACCTACCTGGAGTTTAGCGCGTCATTCTGGCTTAAATAAAAAACTTGCTTTTGCTATGGTAATAGTTTATTTATTATACCCAGTAGTGTTCAATCTCAATTTATTTGATTTTCATCCAGAAGTAATGGCATTGCCAGCAATGTTAGGAGCAATTTTAGCAGCAAAATTAGATAAAACTTTTTGGTTTTGTATAGCTATTATTTGGGTTTTAGGTTGTAAAGATGCTTTATCTTTACCTATTGCTGGAATGGGTTTTTGGTTATATTTCTATGAAAAAAAACGACTGTGCGGAGCAATAGCTTTATTTGCTGGTGTAGCTTGGTTTATTATTGCTACTCAAGTACTAATACCTTATTTTAAAGATGGTCAACCACCAGGAGGAGTCGGACGTTATCAATATTTAGGTGGCTCTATACAAGAAATTTTACTGAATATATTTTTAAGACCAGAACTGGTGTTTGGTAAATTAATTTCACTGAAAACTCTAGAATATTTACTATTACTAAATCTGCCCGTAATTTGGTGGCTTGCTCCTAAATATTTAACTCCTTTAATAGCAGCTTATCCCGTTTTGGCGATGAATATTTTATCTAAAATTGATGCTCAAAGAGATTTAATTCATCAGTATTCTTTGCCAATATTACCTTTTTTATTAATGGCTGTAATTTATACTATTGCTGATGGAAAATGTGGTTTATGGTATTGGTTGTGGAATTTACGCAAACCTCAAACAGATAAAGCTGAAAATATATCTACAATAGTTGGCGATCGCTTACCAAAATTTATTATTATTTGGTCTTGCATCGGATTTTTAGCTTTGGCTAAATATGGGTATTTTTGGTCTATTTATTTAGATTATCTAGATACTTGGCAAGCAGCACGAGAAGCAGTTGCTTTAGTGAATACAAAAGGCGGTGTTTTTACTACTTCTGAAATTACGCCTCATTTAACTCATCGTAAGTTTATTAAGTTAATTGTTGAAGAAGATGAATTACCAACAAATGAAGCATTAGTTGAGTATGATTATGTATTGGTAAATGTACGTCATCCAGGGTGGAAAAGTAGTCAGGAATATTCAGAAAAATTAGTAGATAAACTCAAAGTTAATTCAGAATTTCAGCTTAGTTACGAACGGGATGATGTTTATTTGTTCAAAAAATAGGTATAGCGCTACGCGCAAGTCAAAAGTTAAAAGTAATCTCTAAGTGAGTTTTAGATGCCCAAATGCGTAGAGAGCGATCGCCTATTACCGTTGATTTAAACTATTTAGGGCTTGCTGATTAAATATCAAAGCATTGACTAATATTGGTTTGCTGCCTTTTTTTGCCTTGAAAAAGTGCAAGCTTTTCGGTCGCTCAAGCTCAAAAAGCTAGTGTTTTGGGGCGATTATGGCAGAAAAATCACTCTTACAATTTTTCCGACTACCTCCTCTACAATTTCCCGTTCCTCCTGTCTCCTGTCTCCTGTCTCCTGTCTCCTGTCTCCTGTCTCCTACCCCTACTAAAAGACTTTTTCAGCAAACCCTATTTAACTGGACATAATATTATCAGAACTTACGCACCTGCAACGTATTTTCGTCATTGCAACCCACAGGGTTTGCGGAGCATTCCGGGACGGAAAGCAATCTCAAATCCTAATTTTTTGTACTTCATGCGTAAGTCCTGATTATTTAATTCATGCTACTCTAAAAAAATGAAAGCATAAAATAGGGGGCTAACAATATTATGCGATCGCTGTAAATTTTATGTCGGTACTTCTACTAATTTTGCTACTTCTTCACCAAGACGTATGAAATGGTTAGGATTTAAAGTAAGTAACCGATCTACCTCTACTTTAAAAACAACTTGAGCAATTAAACCATCGTAAATTCCACCTCCTGTTAAATTCAAATTTACCATTTTATTAATAACAGTTTGATAATCTTCAGTAGAGAGAGAAATCACTTCAAATTCTGCTAAATTTTCTCTGATTAATTGTTGTGCAAGTTTTGGGGAAACAGCAGGTTTTATCGGAAGGCGAGTTAAAACGGAATAGAGTTCTGCCAAAGTATGAGTGCAAATTATTCCTTGAATATTTCCAGATTTAACTTTTTTTAATCGTGAAAGACAAGCTGAATGTTTAGGATGATTAGTCCATAATGCAGTGACTAAAACACTTGTATCAAATAAAGCTTTTACCACGATGTTAATTCATTAATTCTTTCTGTTCTCAGTTCATCAATGATTGTTTCTGTATTACATATCGGTTCAGCTTTAAAGACTAATATTCCATCTTCATAGTAGGTTTCTAATTCTGGTTCTAAGGGTTGAAGAATAAGTTGACCATTTTCAACTTTTAAGGATAACTTAGTTTGATTGTTAATTCCTAATTGCTGGCGTATTTTTTCAGGGATTTCGATACGACCAAATTGATCGACAGTGAGTTGTTCCATATTGTAATTATCTGCTGTAATAATCCTCTTGAACCATCAGAGTTTAGTAGTAGACTGACACAGCTAAAACTGTGCAGAGTGCTTTTTTCGTATAATTCTTATTATAGCAAGGTTTGAGAATTATACGAAAAAAGTAGACTGACACAGCTAAAACTGTGCAGAGTGCTTTTTTCGTATAATTCTTATTATAGCAAGGTTTGAGAATTTTTTCCTAATGCACCATTTAAGGTGTGTCAGTCCATTAGGGTGCGTTGCGTCAGTCCTGATATTATTTCATCCATGCTACTCTAAAAAAATGAAAACATGATCGGAGGGGGCGAACAATGACTACAGAAACATCTCCCAAAACCGAGTTACTCACCGAAGTAACTCCCGACTGGGAACCACCCATGCCACCTACAGACTTAATCTTTGATGATGGAGAACTCTTGGAAAGCAAACGTCACCGTATTGCCATGAATCTTCTGATAGATTCTTTGTATCAACATTGGTCAGACCGCAACGACTTTTTTGCTGGTGGCAATATGTTTATTTATTATAGTAGCGCTCAAGCGAGAAATCGTGATTACAAAGGTCCTGATTTCTTTGTGGTTTTGGATGTTGATGGCAAGACAGATCGTCAAGGATGGGTAGTTTGGGAAGAAGAAGGTCGTTATCCAGATGTGATAGTTGAACTCACATCTCCTTCAACTGCTAGTGTAGACATTGGTAAAAAAAAGGATATTTACGAGGGAACATTCCGTACTCCATATTATTTCATCTTTAATCCATTTGATCGGAAATCATTAGAGGGATGGTCTCTGGAAAACGATAGATATCAGAAGTTACAGCCGGACGAGCGAGGATGGTTGTGGTGCAAGAAGTTGGAGTTATGGTTGGGTACTTGGGAAGGGAGTATTCAGCAAGAGTCGGCAGTGTGGTTACGATTTTATGACGAGCAAGGAAATTTGGTATTATTGCCAGGAGAAGTAGCCCAACAAGAACGTCAACGTGCTGACCAGGAACGTCAACGTGCTGAACAACAACAGCAACGAGCGGAACGTCTGGCTGCTAAACTAAAAGAGTTAGGGGTCGATCCTGATTCTGTCTAATATATCCCCCCCTGCCCCCAGATCCCCCCTAACCCCCCTTCATAAGGGGGGAACCGCTTAAAAAAGGGGGGAGCCTTCAAAGTCCCCCTTTTCAAGCTATGCTTTATAAACATCTTTCTTAACATAAAACTTGACAAAAGATACAAGTTCTGTGTATGTCTGGAAACGGCTTTTTCCGGAGAAAATTGTATTGAATGAGACAATTTTTTGAGGACTTTAAAGAAAATTCTTACTTCCCCCTCTTCCCCCTCTTCCCCCTCTTCCCACCCTCCTACAAAGGTTTCAGGAGTTCCTTATAAAGGATAGCTTTTCAAGGGGGATTTAGGGGGATCGTAAATGTATCTCATTTTAATGGGAAATGCTATAACAGCAATCTTGGTATTTTCCTTATTCTCTAGACAAACGTTATCTATCCCGAAATTCTGCTTTGGTTTGATCGTCCCAACCTGCATACTTGAGACAAGCTTCTGCTGCATCTTTATTTTCAGGTTTAACGAGGTCAGGATGAAATTGTAGTTGATTACATCTTTTAACAAATTTTACCCATATAAACCCCGCCACAAATGCAAAGTCTTGTCCCCACTGCTCTATAAAACTGATACAAACAGTCACATAATGTAATAATCTGATGTTTACTTCCTGCTTCTACTGAGTCCGTCGGCGGTTACTCATCCACAGGCATTTACGATCGAGCCGACCGCATTTCTCAAATTAATACTGGCGTTTAAATCTCTATCTATCGACAGGCCACACTCTGGACAATCATAAGTCCTTTGATTTAAGGGCATATCTTGGACATGACCACAGTTTGAGCAAGTCTTTGATGATGGAAAGAATCTATCTACTACTACTAGCTCTGAACCGTACCATTGGCACTTGTACCTAAGCTGTCTCCGAAATTCATAAAATCCTTGGTCTGCTATTAATTTAGCTAGTTTATGGTTGGCTAACATACCGCGAACGTTCAAATCTTCTATGACAACAGTGCCGTGGTTTTTGGCTAAGTAAGTTGTCAATTTATGAAGTGTGTCTTTACGGATATTTGCTACTCTTCTATGCAATGCTGCTATTTTCAGTTGTGCTTTTTTCCAATTAGCTGAACCAATTTTTTTATTGCGGTTCAAGTATTGTAGTCTAGATAGTTTGTTTTCAAATTTCTTGTAAGACTTAGCTCCTTCAAATACTTCTCCTGTGCTTAAAGTTGCTAAAGTTTTTACTCCTAAATCTACACCCACAACTTCAGTTTTTTTAGGTGTTGGAGTGGGAGTAAATTCGTAGCTACAACTTAAGTACCAATCGCCTGCTTGTCTACTAATGGTTATTTTTTGAGTTGTTGCCTCAATAGGTTCGTAAGTTTTGACACAACCAATAACAGGTAATTTATGATTCCATCCATTTAATTCTATGGGTCTTCCAGAATTATCAATTGTGAAAGAATCAGACCTACCTTTTTTCTTAAATATTGGATATTTACTTAACCCTTGAAAGAAGTTCTCAAATGCTTCACCCAAGTTGATAAAAGCATATTGATAGACTTTAGATGACAAGTTTTTCATCCAGGGATAAAGTGGTTTTGTGTGGTTAGTAAAAGTTTCTCTAAGCTTACGAATATTTGGTTTATAACCATCTTTATAAGCAGCATTCCATAAATTTAAACCCCAATTATAACACCATCTGCTATAACCAGCGTGTTGAGCCATCAGGGTTTTCTGTTTGTTATTCAGTTTGAGCTTGGTTCTGATGGATTTCATGTATGCGTAAGTCGAGGCTGTCTAATAGTATGCTTTTCTAAGGCATTGTATTGTTATTCTTTGATTAAGTCAATGTAGATGAAAAAACACAAAACTTCAAAACTGATGAGCCGTTTAAGTCATCTCCAAGACCAAGATTACTCTGTTATACGGATAAGTGTACCCGAATCTGTATCCCACAAGCGCAAAGTCCTGTCTCTACTTGCACTGAGAATCTGTTTGCCATCTGGACTAAAGGCGACCGC